>CALBSU010000661.1:0-12500 GCA_937967285.1 uncultured Acidobacteriota bacterium | reverse complement strand
GCGGCGTCGATGATCAACGTGTAACTGGCGGTCGCAAAGCAGCCGTTGGCGTCCGTCACTCGGAGCGTGAACCCGAAAGCTCCGGCCGAGGCCGGCGTCCCGGTGAGCGCGCCAGTCGCCGAATTCAGGATCACTCCGCCGGGCAGAGATCCCGCGTCGAGGGCGAATTTGACCGGGCTGGTTCCGCCCGCCTGGACGAAGTTCACGCTGTAAGCCGAACCGACCTGACCGGCCGGAAGCGCTCCGGCGGCGGGACTGATCGTGATCGCGGGGCAGGGCGTCTGGGCGACCGTCACCGTCACGATATTCGATTTACCGCCGGCGAAGAAGTTCTCGGCTCCCCAGTCGGCGCCGTTATTGATCTGCGCCCCGATCGCGGCATCGGCCTTGACCTTGACGCTGAATGCGACGGTCGTGCTCTCGCCCGGGGCGAGGATTCCGCCCTTGTCGGCTGCCGCGTCCGTCCCGGTGAAGATGTTGATCTGCCCGTTGGGAGCAGCGGGCACGGCGGGGAAGTAATCGACCTGATCGTCGCCTCGCGTATCGGTCTTGTTGCCGGCATTGGCTCCGGCGCTGATCCTGACGCTTCCGGCGATGTAATCGACCTCCGGCGGCAGATACTCTGCGATGAAGGTTCTGGCAATCGGATCGCTCGTCCCGTTGGTCAGCGTCAGTGAGTACTCGATCGTCTCGCCGCGCTGCACGGTCTTGCCGTCGATGTCGTTGCCGTTCTGATCGCGAACCGTCTTGACCAGCGCCAGATTGGGCGGATTCGGATCGGGGATCACCCTGTCGATCGTCAGGTTCGCCTGAACCGGATCGGCCTCCCAGGCTGCCTTCATAACGACATCATAGTTCGTGTTGACGGCCAGGCCCGACGGCAGGATGACGCGAACGTCGATGTTTCTCGACTCCTGCGGGTTGACCTCCGTCGGCGTGATCAGGCTGCCTCCGTTGTCGAGGCTGCTGAAGGTCGCGCCGCTGTCGACTGATATCTGCACGCTGAAGCCGGCCGGGATCATCGAGGCGCTGATGACGAACTTCCCGGGCACGTCTCCCGTGTTTCTGACGGTATTGATGAAGCGGACCTGCCCGGCTCTCGTGGTCAGCCCGTTCGAGATGTCGAAATTGACTCTGAAGAGCGACAGATCGTCATTCTGGTCCGTCGGACCGGATGCCTCGGGGTCTGCGAACGGGCCGATGAACGGCACGGCTCCGCTGACCGTCGTAGATACCAGATTCGATTTGCCGCCGGGATAGATGTCCTCGCCGCCCCAGTCGGCTCCGTTGACGATGACCGTTCCCTGCGGGATCCCGCTTCTGACCCTGACCTGAAACCTGAAGGTGTTGCTTTCGCCCGGTCCAAGAGTGCCGCCCTTGAGCCTGCCCTGCGCGTCCCTGCCTCCGGCGCCGGTGCCGGTGCCGATGTTGATCTGCCCGCCCCCGTTAGTGCCGGGATAGTAATCGGCCTGATCGTCGTCCTGTGCATCGGTCTTCTTGCCGGCGTTGGCGCCGGCGGTGATCTCGATCGAGCCGGGAACGAAATCGGTCTCGGGCGGTATGAACTCCGCGACGAACGTCCTGCCGACCGGCTGCGGCTCGGGGTTGGTCAACGTCAGCGTGTATTCGAGGATGTCTCCCGGAATCGTCTGGCCTCCGTTGAGGTCTGTCACCGACTTGACCAGCGTAAGTTTGGGTTCGATCCTTTTGATGACGATCCGGTCGATGGTTCTGTTGTTGAGAGTGGCGACCGTGTTCGAAGCGACCTGGATCACCGTATCGTAAGGAACGTCGACCGACGAACCGGCCGGCGCGGTGATCCTGATATCGATATTACGCTCCTCGCCCGGATCGACCGGAGTGGGAGTGGTCAGCGTCGCTCCGCCGTCGAGATTCGAGAAGGTCGCTCCGCTGTCGACCGAAACCCTGACGCTGAAACCCGCCGGGACCACCGGAGCGCCGATGATGAAGAATCCCGCCGCATTCCCGTTGTTTCGCAATGTGTTGATGAAGCGCACGGTCGTCGGCTCGGTTGTCGTCCCGTTGTCGGTCGTTCCGAACTGTTCGATCGATGTCAAATCGTCGTTGTTATCGGTGGCGCCCGTGGCGTTGGGGGCGCCGAACGGTCCGATGGCCGGTATGGCCTCGTTCTGCTGAGCTGTCGTCGCGGGAACAACTCCCGATTCGATGATCAGAACTGGTGTTATGACAAGCAATACCGCGAAAATCCAAAACTGAGGTCTTGATCTGAATGACTTCCTGAACGAATTAACAACTCCCTTTGTCAGCATAAGCCGGTTCCTCCTTGGGGGACATCACATCTGTCGATGTCATAGGGCACCAGTTATTTTCCGCAAACTTTCGGACTCAAACGATCCTTTTTATCTATATCGGATTAATGGGGCTGAATCCCTCAATCTTACTGCCAGAGTTGCTCGATCCGCCCGGCTGTCTTATCGTGCCGGGCCGGCCGCATACGGGTTTGAATTGATCTGCCGCTCTTGTTATTCTCGGGGTGCGCGGTCAGATGAAGTGTCGCGTATGGGATGCTGCGTTTCTGATGGGGCGATACTAACACAATATCCCGATATTTCATCAATATTTAAGAATAGTTGAAATATTCATCAATGGGATCAATCGGAGCACCGGCGGTCGGGACAGGGAAACTGAGCATCGAGGAGGCGTTTCTCCATTGCGAGCGAATGGCCCGCGCTCATTACGAGAACTTCCCGGTGGGGTCGATACTGGTTCCGGCCGCGATCCGGAAGCATGTCTACAGCATCTATGCCTTCGCTCGGACGGCGGACGATTTCGCTGATGAAGGATACGACGGCGATCTGACGATCGAGACGAGGCTGGCATTGCTCGAAGACTGGCGCCGGCAGCTCGATGAGTGCACTCGCGGGATCGCGGATCATCCGGTCTTCATCGCGCTTGGAGCGACGATCGATCAGTTGAATCTGCCGGTCGGGCTGTTCGAGGATCTGCTCTCGGCTTTCAGTCAGGACGTGGTCAAGAGCAGGTACCGCGATTTCGCCGAAGTTCTCGATTATTGCCGGAGATCGGCCGATCCGGTGGGCCGGCTGATGCTGGCGCTCTTCGGTCATCGCGACCCTGAGCTCGACCGGATGTCGGACAGCATCTGCACAGGGCTCCAACTGGCGAACTTCTGGCAGGACGTCTCGGTCGATATCTTAAAAGACCGCATCTATCTGCCGGAGGACGAGATGGCGGAATTCGGCGTGACGGTCGAGGACCTGCGGGCCGGGCGTTTTACCGACCGGTTCGCTTCTCTGATGAAGTTTCAGGTCGATCGGACGAGCGCGATTTTCGAGCAGGGACGGGGGCTCCCCGGACGCCTCAGCGGGCGACTCGCCGTCGAGATGCGGCTGACCTGGCTGGGCGGGATGAGGATACTCGACCGGATCCGGTTGCAGGGTTACGATACACTGGGCAGGCGACCGGTCATCACAGGCGCCGACAAGTTGCGCCTCATGTTTCAGGCGATTTTGACGAGATGAATCGGGAACTGACGGGAAAAAAATCATTTCTGGAGGGTGCACATTTCACGCCCTGGCACCTTCGCGAGAAGACGCGCGGGTGGAAGAATGAACTGGCGAAGACCGTTCAGTCCAACTTCTTCTACTCGTTTCTCTTTCTGCCGAAGGCGAAACGCAATGCGATCATCGACATCTATGCGTTCTGCCGCGAGGTTGACGACATCGTCGACGAGACGGACGATCAGGTCGGCAACGGAAGGACGATCGACGAGGCGCGCAGCGGGCTGGATCAGTGGCGAAGCGAACTCGACCGGATCTTTGCCGGGCGACCGGAGACCGATCTCGGAATGCGCCTGGCCAGAGTTCTGGAACAGTTTCCGATGCCGCGCCTGTACTTCGACGAAATGATCGTCGGTTGCGAGATGGACCTCGATCGCAGACGCTATCAGACCTTCGACGACCTCTATTCGTACTGCTACCGCGTCGCCTCGATCACCGGCCTGATGTGCATCGAGATCTTCACCTACACTTCCAAACTGACACGGGATTACGCGATCAATCTCGGGATCGCGCTCCAGTTGACCAATATTCTGAGGGACATCGGCGAGGACTACCGCCGCGGACGGATCTATCTTCCGCTCGAAGATCTGCGTCGTTTCGGATACGGCGAATCCGATCTGGCGGAATCGAGGATGACCGACGGTTTCAGGGATCTGATGCGGTTCGAGGTCGAGCGGGCGCGCGAGTTCTACCGCCTGGCGGAGGAATCGCTGCCTCCCGAGGATCGGCCTACGCTGACGGCGGCCGTCACGATGGGCAAGATCTACTCCCGGTTGCTCGATCAGATCGAAGAGGTCGGGTACGACGTCTTCAACCACGAGATCAGACTCCATCGACCGGAACGGTTCCTGATCGCGTTCGGAGAGTGGGCGCGGGCCGGCATTACCGGCAACGGAGAATGATTCATTCTTATGCCTGAGCGCGAAGCGGTCATCATCGGGGGAGGGTTTGCCGGTCTGGCCGCTGCCGTCCGACTGTCGGAACACGGCATTCCCGTCAGGCTGCTCGAGCGACGGTCTTTCGCCGGCGGTCGAGCCTATTCGTTTCAAGACCGCATCACCGGCGATTCGATCGACAACGGCCAGCATCTGATGATGGGCTGTTATCATCATACTCTCGATTTCCTCGGCCGGATCGGGACGCTCGATCGACTCAGTTTCCAGGACAATCCGCGCGTCGACTTTCTGCACGAAAGCGAAGGCCGATCGAGCTTCGCCTGTCCGCCGCTGCCGGCTCCGCTGCATCTGCTCGGTGGACTGGCCGGACTGGGTTCCGTCTCATGGCGCGACAGAATCGGAGCGCTGAGGGTCGGGCTGGCCCTGAAGACTCTCAACGGTGATCGCGAGAGGCTTGCCGGGATCACCGTCCGCCAGTGGCTGGACTCGCTCGGTCAGTCTGATCGCATCCAGCGCAGGTTCTGGGACGTCATCGCGCTTGCCACCCTCAACGAACTGCCCGAAGTCGCCTCGGCGGATATGTTCGTGCGAGTTCTCGACCAGGCATTCATGCACGGCAGGCGAGATTCGACGATGGTCATCTCGAAGGTCGGCCTGAGCGAACTCTATGTCGATGCGGCCCGCAATTTCATCGAATCGCGCGGCGGACGGGTGAGCGTCAACTCCGATGTTACCGGGATCGATTTCGAGGACGGTCGCTGCGTTGCTCTCAAGCTGAGGAACGGCGAGATTCTTCACCCGGATTTCGTCATCAGCGCGGTTCCATACTTCGCGCTCCGCAGGATGATCGATCCGCAGGTACAGGCCGTCTCTCCGTCACTTAAGAACCTGAATCATTTCACATCTGCGCCGATCGTCTCGATCAACCTGTGGTACGACCGGCCGGTGACGGAGCTCCAGTTCACGGGACTGCTCGACTCTCCCGTCGAGTGGGTCTTCAACCGTTCCGCCATTGCCGGAGCGCCGGATAAAAGCCCGCAGCATCTGGCCCTGGTCATCAGCGGGGCGCACCGGGCGGCGCGTCTCTCGAAGGAATCGCTGATCCGGCTGGCGGTAGACGAGATGAATCGATTCTTCCCGGCCGCCGGGACTCCCGTCCACGCATTCGTCATCCGCGAGATCGACGCCACCATCTCGCACGGCGTCGGCGTCGCTCCACTGCGTCCGGCCGGCGTTACCGAATTCGACAACTTTCTGCTCGCCGGAGACTGGACCGCAACGGGACTGCCCGCCACCATCGAAGGCGCCGTGCAGAGCGGCCACGTCGCTGCGCAGAATCTGATCGACAGGCTCTGATACCCTTTTGCCGAAGTCGATCACAACCGGAATTTGTGCTTGGAAGTGGCCGGATTGTCCGGTATGATTAAGCGGAATTAGTCTTTAATTATCAAGGACATGAACCCTGTCAGACAGCGCCTTTCCGGTGAGGGCTGATGAAACAGAGACAACACTACTCCTCGGGCGTCAAATGGGAGTCGATCGTCGGTTACTCCCGCGCCATCCGCATCGGAGATCAGATCTTCGTGACCGGAACCACAGCGATCGGCGAGAACGGCGAGATAGTCGGCGACGGCGACGCATATCTTCAGACGGTCCAGGTCATCCGTAACATCGAGCGGGCCCTTGTCGCGCTCGGCGGTGAACTCGGGCACGTCGTCAGAACGAGGATGTTCGTCACCGATATCTCCCGCTGGGAGGAGTACGGGCGCGCTCACGGGGAGTTCTTTGCCGAGATCAGGCCTTGCGCAACAATGGTCGAAGTGAGCCGGTTGATCGACGACCGGATGCTCATCGAGATCGAGGCGGATGCCGTAATCACATAATCAATTTCGATCATGCCGATACCGCTCAGACCACCAGTAGTCGTCCATGCCCCGGAACCTGAACCCGTTGTCGTCGAGGAAGAGGAGATAATCGAAGAGGCTCCTGCCGGATTTCACGTCCGGTACATGCTCTGGCGAGCGGTGCTCTGGCTGCTGGTCGCTCTGGGACTGCAGACGCTGGCCAGCCTCATGCCTGCCGTCGTCGAACTCGTCTACAGTCAGACCATCTATTACTACATCGCCCGCTGGCTGACGATCGTCAATACCTTCTTCGGTTTCTCGCTGGGCGAGATAATGATCGTCTTCCTGGTGGTCTGGTTCACGCTCTGGACTCTCTGGTATACCCGGCGCGCCTTTCGGCGTGAAACCCTCTTCATCGATATGATCAAACTCCTGATCCTGCATCTGGTCTGGACGGGAGCGTTTCTGTGGGTTGTACTGCTGCTGATGTGGGGTCTCAACTACGAACGTATGCCGATAGCCGAAACGTGGCGCCTCGATATGCGTCCCGCACGCAGCGATGAATTGCAGTTCATGGCCGCCAAGATCGCCAACGGGATCAATACGACTTACAACTCATCCTGGGGCGGCGGACTGGGTTCAGGGCCGAGCCGGCTGCCGATGACCATCGTCGATATCAACCAGGCTATCGAGGAGTCGTTCCAGAACACCGCAATGCTGGCTGAAGCTCGTCAGGGAGGATTCGGCCTGCCGAAACCTCTCTACATCTCCCGAGTGACCAGCTATTTCAATTTCACGGGCGCCTACATTCCATTCACCGGTGAAGTCGCATACAACGTCGATCTTCCGGCGGCTCAGATACCGTTCGCCATCGCGCATCACAAGGCGCATCAGCGCGGCTACGCCCGCGAGGACGAGGCCAACCTGGTCGCCTATGTCGTTTGCACCGCCTCGCCGAACCCGTTCGTCCGATATTCCGGGTATCTGCATGGCGTCAAGGTGCTTAATATCATCGAACGGGCGGGATTGCAGAGTTCTAAATCGATCATCGGTCCCGGGCCCTCGGCCGACCTCGACTACATCAGCCGTTTTCAGGCAGGGATGTCGAATCAGTACGCCACCGATCTCGGCACGCGACTGCTCAACATTCATCTGAGGGTCAACCGCATCCGCACCGGAGTGGCCAACTATGATGAAGATATCCCGTTAATCATCGCATTTTATCTGAGGTATCCGCCGGCAAATTGAGTAGAAAGTAAAAAGTAGAAAGTAGAAAGTATGGAGTAAGGGGCTTTCTGCTTTCTACTTTCTACTTTCTACTTTTTACTGAATATGAAACTCGAAAACACGATCGCAAGGGGAAGGGAATATCTGTTCGCGCAGCAGAATCTCGAGGGGTTCTGGTGGGCGGAACTGGAGGCGAACGTCACGCTGACGGCGGAGTACATCATGCTCCACCGGATACTGATTCATACCGATCCTGAGAATCATCGGACTTGCGGCAGGGACCGCGAGGCGCAGATCGCTCAGATGGCGCGTTACATCCAGCGCGAGCAGCGTTCGCACGGCGGATGGGAGCTCTATTTCGGCGACGGCGGAGAGTTGAGCACGACGATCGAGGCCTATTTCGCACTCAAGCTGGCGGGACATTCGGTCGACGCTCCGCATATGCGGCTGGCGCGCGAATTCATACTTTCGCGCGGCGGGGTGACACGGGCCCGGGTCTTCACCAAATTGCATCTCGCGCTCTTCGGCGCATATCCGTGGGAGGGCATCCCGACGCTGCCGCCGTGGTTTATGTTTCTGCCGAAATGGTTCCCGTTCAATATCTACAGCATGGCGAGCTGGGCCAGGTCGTCGACCGTTCCGCTGCTGGTGGTGATCGACAGGCGGCCGGTCTGGGACCTCGGCATCGACGCGGGGGAGCTCTTCGCCGAAGGGCCGGGTGGTGATGCCGGATTGAAGAATACTGAAGGCACGCTGATCGGGTCGCTGTTTCTGGCGGCCGACAGGGCGCTCAAGTTCTTCGACCGGATCGGGCTGGTGCCGTTCAGGCAGTCGGGCATCGAGGCGGCCGAGCGATGGGTGATCGAGCGGCAGGACGGTCCCGGCGACTGGGCCGGAATCGTGCCGGCGATGATCAACTCGCTGCTCATGTTCCATGTCCTCGGTTACGGTGCGTCTCACCCGTACGTCAAACGGGGGCTCGACGCGCTCGACAGGTTCTGCATCGAGGAGGGAATCGCCGAGGGTTCCGAACTTCCGGCTTATCTTCGCCTCCAGCCCTGCATCTCGCCGACGTGGGACTCGGCGCTCGGGCTCGCTGCACTGCTCGATGCGGGAGCTTCGCCGACCGATTCCCGCGTCAGGGCGGGCGGAGACTGGCTGCTCACCAAACAGATCTTCAGGTACGGCGACTGGGCCGTCTACAATCGAAAAGGGAAGCCGGCGGGCTGGGCATTCGAGTTCTTCAACGACTATTACCCGGATGTCGACGACACGGCCGCCGTCATCATGGCGCTGCTATCGATGAAGCTCGAGGACGATCCGTACAAACTTGAGGCATGTCGCGCCGCCACGCAATGGGTCATGTCGATGCAGTGCCGCGAGGGAGGCTGGGCCGCGTTCGACATCGACAACACGCTCGACCTGTGGAACCAAATGCCGTACGGCGATCTCAAGGCGATGATCGATCCTCCGACCGCCGACCTGACCGGGCGCGTGCTCGAGTTGCTCGGCCACTGGCAGAGGATCCGCGGCGAGAAACTTTACGAAGACGATCAGGTTTCACGCGCCATCAGCTTCCTGCTCAGCCTGCAGGAGAAGGACGGATCGTGGTGGGGCCGCTGGGGCGTCAATTACATCTACGGAACATATCTGGCGCTCGTCGGCCTGCGTTCCATCTCGCCTTTCACCGGTTTCGATATGGAGTGCGATCAGGTCAAACAGGCTGCCGCGTGGCTGCGCAGCGTGCAGAACGCCGACGGCGGATGGGGAGAGACCTGCGAGTCGTACAAAAAGCCGGAACTGCGCGGCAAGGGGCCGAGTACTCCTTCCCAGACCGCCTGGGCCCTGATCGGCCTGATGGCCGCCGGCGATTTCGAATCGGATTCCGTCCTTCGCGGCGTCGAGTACCTGATCGAGCGCCAGAACCCGGACGGAAGCTGGCCCGAGGCTGAGTTCACAGGTACGGGATTCCCCGGCCATTTCTACATCAATTATCACCAGTACCGTAACCAGTTTCCGCTGACCGCGCTCGGACGCTATCAGGCATATCTTCAAACCATATCATCCGGAAAACTGGAACTGCAGTATGACGAAGTGGGATGAAAAATACCTCCGCGGCGAGAACCTGAGCGAGGAACCGCATCCGCTGGTCGTGCGCTTCGCGGAATCAGCGCGCCCGGGGCGCGCTCTCGATCTCGCCTGCGGCGTCGGAAGAAACTCTGTCTATCTGGCCAAATCAGGGTGGCGTGTCACCGCGGTAGATTCCTCGAAAGTTGCGGGCGGGATCCTTGCGGATCGCGCCTCAGCGGCTGGTGTCGAGGTGCAATTCGTTCAGGCCGACCTCGAGACCCGCGAGTTCTCGATCGCGGAAGAGTCGTTTGACCTGATCGTGGACTGCTTCTACCTGCAGCGCGACCTGTTCAATGAGATCAAAGCGGGGCTTGTCGTCGGAGGTCACGCCATTTGCGTCATCCCTCTGATCGATGGCTCACCTGAAGTTCGGCCGATGAATCCGGATTATCTGCTGCATCCCGGTGAGCTGAAATCGATGTTCCATGGCTGGGAACTCATTCACTGGTTTGAAGGAAGTCGGCCTGAAAGCGGCCACAGGAGAGCTGTCGCCGAAATTGTGGCCCGTAAAATCTGACCTGAGGGCCTGAACCGGACACGCACGGTCATCTCGTCCCGACTACGCAGCAGCCGGTTTTACCTCTTGATATGCTCACATCCCGAAACCCCGTCCAGCGGACGAGCCCGGCGATCTCTTCGACCTGCCCGGCGGTGAAGACCGGAGCCAGTCTGAATCCGGGCCTGTCGGTTCTCAGGCAGATGACCAGCTTTCCACCAGGTTGCAGAACCCGCTGTATCTCATGCAGGTTGCGCTCGGCATCGGGCCAGAATTGAAAATTGTTGACCGCCAGCACTCTGGTAAAACGTCCGTATTCGTATGGGATGTCTGAGATCGACGCCAGGCTCAGCTCCACGCGCCCCGCATCGATCAATTCGCGGTTCCTTTGGGAAGCCTGCCGGACCATGACATCAGAGATGTCGATCCCGCAGACCTGCCCGCGCGGAGAACGCTCGGCGATCATACCGATAGTCACGCCCGGCCCGAAGCCGATTTCAAGCGTCTGGTCCTCGCTCTGCAGATCCAGCATCTCGACCGCGAATTCGTTCATCCCGGAATTCCAGAACGCCATCAGACTTCCAACCATCCGGCCGAGCAAGCCAGTGGGACGCGCAAACTGCGCTTTCCACCCGCGCCAGTCGCAGGATCTGCCACCCCCGTTCAGACCACGCTCGATTCCGGTATGAGTGTTCATCTCTTCCATTCGCGATAACATCTCCGGCTGCCTTATGACCATCCGCACTGTTGAAACTGGCTGTCGGATCATTCGATCTCGCCCGTCAGCTTCTCCCACGCCTCGCTCTCGAATACCCTCCGAAGTTCGCGCAGCGTCTTCGCCGCCTCCGTCATCTCGATGTCCGGTATCCCCAGATCGACAAGGCTCAGCAGCTTCGCCTCGCGCTCGTTCATCTCCTCAACCACTTTCCGTCCCGCTTCCGTCAACCCGATCAGCGGCGATCGCCGATGCGCCGGATTCGGAAGCTGCTCGACATAACCGATCTCCAGCAATCGATTGATCAGCATCTGTATGTGCTGCCTCGATACCGCCCGAACCCTCGCCATCTGGGGCACTGTCTGCGCTCCCTGCTTGTTCAATCCACGCAGGACGCTCCGTAACCCGCCCGACATCTCTCCCTGTCGATGCACCTGATCAGCAACTATCCTTAATCGATGAAATAACAACGCCGTCTCGTTGATCAGATGATCGAATGCATTCTCCGCCGGAAGCTCGCCTATCTCATGCTCCAGCCCTTCATACTCCATCTGCGGTCTTGTCATCCTTTATCCTCCAAACCGGAGATTGACATAGTGACAATTTAGTTGTCAAGATGTGGTTGAGTTGGAAGTAAAAAGTAGAAAGTAGAAAGTAGAAAGGGAATGATACGTCATTTCCTCCGATTTTCCTTTCTACTTTCTACTTTCTACTTTTTACTTTCTACTCTTATTCGGATTGTTTATTAAAGAAAAGGGTGAATTGCTGAGATTTTCCGGGGGTCTCGCGTGTGCGGAGGATTTTGAGCGTTTTACCGCCGTTGATCAGTTCCCAGTACTCTTTGGTGATGACTGAGACCTCTTTATCCCTGTCGAAGCCGTCGATGATCGACTTCAGTTCGAGGACGCGGCCTTTTTCCAGGAAGCGGAGGGTGAGTTTCATGGTGCCGGCGAGCGGGCGAACGACCTCAGCCTCGGATTCCGTGCCGTCAAGGTTATAGCTCAGCGGGTTGGAAGGCTGTTCGCGGTTACGGATCCTGATGCGCTGATCGACTGTCAGCGACTTCTGGTTCTGTTCGACGATCAGCATCAGGTCGGCACTGGCGAGGTTGCCGGTCAGCCCTTCGCTCTTCGAACGGTCGAGCTTCCACGTGCCCGAGTATTTGGATTGGCTTGTCCCGGTCTGGGCGATCGCCAAAATGGAAGCAAGTATCAGTAATACGGTGACGGGAAAATGTCTCATCGCTTTGAGCCTGTATCTGATATTGATTGATAAAGGGGGCTTTCAGTGGGGCAGTGAAGCGAGTGTAGCACAATGCGTAATTTGTCGCTATCGCAACGGTACG
This sequence comes from uncultured Acidobacteriota bacterium, assembly GCA_937967285.1. Classification (GTDB taxonomy): domain Bacteria; phylum Acidobacteriota; class Blastocatellia; order RBC074; family RBC074; genus JADJXM01. Next base: position 287 of record CALBSU010000661.1, on the reverse strand, counting down.
GCACCGCGAGCGATAGCGACCGGATAGTTACGGCGCGGCTGAGACGGCCTCGTCGAGTTTGAAGCTCAGGCTGTCGAGCAGCGATTTCGGAGCCTTGAAGACCTCCGGCTTGCCTTCGACACGCACCCAGACGTTATCGCCGTCGGCGGCGGAGACCCTGATGACGGTCGTTTTGCCGTCCCTGCCGGTCAAGCGAACCTCGACCGGAGGCTTGGCGAGCTTCGAGTTCACGGCAGCCGAGGCCGAATCGAGTATCTCCGTCGCTTTGGTATCGAGCGGGTCGAGGA
>CALBSU010000660.1 GCA_937967285.1 uncultured Acidobacteriota bacterium | reverse complement strand
ATCCGGTCGTGGCCTCGCAGGTCGCACAGGACAGGCTCCGCCTGACTCGCGTCAATGAGATCGTCCTCGCGGTGAAAGAGTAGTTGCCAGTTGTAACCAATCAGCCAGAATGGGAGAAATGAAATTCAGACAGGATTGACAGGATTTGACAGGATTTACAGGATTGATTCAGGGTTGTGAAGTTGCCTTTTTGCCTCGCAATTCCCTGTAACAGGCTCAAGATCTTTCAATATTATCCTGTAAATCCTGTCAAATCCTGTCTGAATTTCATTTCTCCATTCCGGCTTAGTAGTTACGATCCCCTCGTTCTCCACTGATCGGCCTTCCCACCGTCAGGCTTCTTCTCAGGGGCTCGTCTAATTCCAGATAAACCTCGTCCGGTTCCGATCCCAGCGCATCCAGCAATTTGCTGAAGAAGCAGCGCGCGGCTGCCGCGGCGGCGATATCGAAGATCTCGGTATCGCTGAAACCGTGGCCGCGGAGCGTATCGATATCGCTCTGCGAGATCGATGACGCGTCGCGAACGATCTTTTCGGCATATGCCGTCATGGCCTTCTCGGCCGGCGTGAGGTCGGAGTTCCGGTAATCTCTGGCGATCGATTCGACCTGATCTGAAGAGTAGAAATCGCGCTGCAGGATCGAGCCGTGGGCGAGCATGCAGTACGAACTTTTGAGCGCCCGTGCCGCGGCCACGGTGACGAGTTCGAATCTGCGGAGGTCCATCTTCCCGCGGATGCTCTTGAGCAGCCCGCCCCAGGCCTGCATGACATCGGGGCGCGGACTGAACGCCCGCGCGAAATTCGGGACGAAACCGTACTTCTCGCGGTTGGAGTCGTACATCTTTTTGACATCACCCGCTGCGATGTCTTCGGGAATTGTATTGATGAAAGGCATTTGCAGACTCCCTTCCGGCTGGTCTACTCTCCGCGTTTCGATTTAGCGCGCGCTTCAGCCTCTCGGCTGAGCCTCTTCCATCGCTCTTTTTCTCTCTTCTTCGCCAGGTTGTCCTGCCGTCTTTCGAGGTGCTGCAGTTCCTGCTGGAGCTTGAAGTAGTTTTCGAGCCGTCCGGTCTCGAGATCGCCTTTCTCGACGGCGGCGCGGACAGCGCACCTCGGTTCGGTTCGGTGGGTGCAGTTAGAGAAGTGGCAGTGAGCGGCGAGCTGTTCGATATCGTCGAATGTCGTCTCGATCCCTTCGGTGACATCCCAGAGCTGGATTTCACGCATCCCTGGCGTGTCGATGACGATGCCGCCGTCCGGCAGCAGAATCAGTTCGCGATGGCGCGTGGCGTGGCGTCCTCGATCGTCCGATTCGCGAATCACCTCGACCTTCTGGCGATCCTCGCCGAGCAGCCGGTTGATGAGTGTGGATTTGCCCACTCCCGAAGACCCGATCAGCGCAACCGTTTTACCGGGTTGAAAGTGATGCCGGATCATATCGAAGCCCTCTCCGCTGATCGAACAGACGGGATGCACCGCAACTTCCGGCGCGAGGGCTCTGACCTGCGCGACCTTCTCTTCCGTGTCCGGGCAGAGATCGGTCTTGGTCAGAACGATGACGGGAGAAGCGCCGCTCTCCCAGACGATCGCAAGGTAGCGTTCAAGCCGCCGGAGGTTGAAGTCCTGATTGAGCGACGAGACGAGGAAGACGGTGTCGATGTTGGCTCCGACGACCTGTTCGTCGGTCTTGGCGCCCTTGACCTTGCGCGTGAAGACAGATCGCCGGGGAAGGATCGCGTGAATGACGGCGCCGTCAGATCCCGCGCCGGGTTTGAAAGCCACCCAGTCGCCGACCGCGGGCAGATCCGCGCGCCCCTTCGCCTCATGCTTGAGGCGACCGGCGACCTCCGCCAGGATCTCTCCCTGCGCTGTGCGAATCCGGTAGAAACGATTGTATTCGAGCGTGACTCGTCCGGGCTCGAGTCCTTCGTCGCGGTATGGGGAAAAAAGTTCCCCAAGGCGGTCGTCCCATCCCCAGGCCGCAAGTTTGTCGTCATTCCGCAGATTTAAATCAGGTAACGGCATCTTGTGTTTTCCGGATTCACTATTTTCTTTCAGGAATCCCGCGGACGATTTTCGTCTATCGGGCAGTCTCTGTAAATAGCCCGGTTTGCATGCACGATCATCCTGGTTTACGATGACCGTACATTTCCCGCTCAGGAATTTCGATGTGTCAATTTACCTGTCAGAGTGATGGCAAATAGGAGAAACAGATGTCATTGACGCGAAGAGCCTTTATAGGTATCAGCGCCGCGGCCGGCGCCGGCCTGGCATTTAATCGACTGGTTGAGCGCGGCGGGCTTTACGCATCGGGGCGTTACGACGATCTGATCGCCAAAGCCGGAGCATACGGCCAGCTCCAACCGACAGCAGCGAAGAACACCGGTGAGGTGCTGCTGGCATTGCCTGAAGGGTTCGAGTATCACGTCTTCGGGCGAACCGGCGATAAGATGTCCGACGGAAGGGCGACTCCGCGGGCGCACGACGGAATGGCGGCGTTTCAGGTCGGATCGGAACTGCGCCTCGTCAGAAACCACGAGATCAACAACGGCCTCGGAGCGGAGGGCGTGACGATCGGCGACGAGAAACTCTCCTACGACAAACTCGCCGGCGGAGGGACGACGACTCTTGTCATCGACGCGAAGACTCGCGAGATCAAGCGTGACTTCGTCAGCCTGAGCGGGACGCTGCACAACTGCGCGGGAGGGCCCACACCGTGGGGATCGTGGATCACCTGCGAGGAGACGGTCTTCGGCAAGTCGCGTCACAGGGACATGTCGATGCGCGAGCGGGGCGGCTTCGATCAGCCGCATGGTTACTGCTTCGAGGTGCCTGCTGATTCCGATGGTTGCGTCGAGCCGGTGCCGCTCAAGGCGATGGGACGATTCGTCCATGAAGCGGTCGCGGTCGATCCAGTGAGCGGATACGTCTACCTGACTGAGGATCGCGGAACCGCGGGATTTTATCGTTTTATCCCGAATAAAAAAGGTGTCCTGGCCGAAGGCGGTAAATTGCAGATGCTCGCGGTGAAAGGCTCGGAGCGGTTCGACACCCGGCACGGACTGAAACAGGGACGGACATTTGATGTCGTCTGGGTCGACATCGACGAGCCGGACTCGCCGAAGGCCGAAAAGGACGAACTCTGCATCTACAAGCAGGGGCTTGCCGCAGGCGGCGCGACCTTCGCGCGGCTCGAGGGATGCTGGTACGGCAACGACCGCATCTACTTCACCTCGACCAGCGGCGGAGACAGCAAGCGCGGTCAGGTCTGGCAATATTCGCCGGGCGACGGCGGTGAGTTGAAACTGTTATTCGAATCGCCCGCCGAGGAGGTACTCGATGCGCCGGACAATCTCTGCGTCAGTCCGCGCGGCGGGCTGGTCATCTGCGAGGACGGCGGGGGATCGAATTTCGTCAGAGGGCTGACGCCGGAGGGGCGAATCTTCGATCTCGCGCGCAACATGGTAAAGGGCTTCGAGAACAAGGAGTTCGCCGGAGCGACGTTCAGTCCCGACGGCGAGACGCTCTTCTTCAATATCCAGACGCCGGGGCTGACCTTCGCAGTCTGGGGCTCATGGGATGACGGGGCTCTGTGAGTGCTCAGCCCTGTGGCAAAAATAAATTCGACGCCAAGGCGCCAAGATGGCCAAGTTTTATTCAGGCAATGAAGATCCGAATCTAACCGACGTCAGAGCAGCGAGATGGAGGAAGTGTGAGCTTATCCCGCCCTGAATGCCATCTTGGCCCTCTTGGCGCCTTGGCGTCTAATATTTTTTTTCAAGGGCTGAGCAGTTACTTAAATTCAGGACGGGAAACCGGGTGAAGCCTTGATGCGCTCGATCTGGTTGCGATGCCTGTCGGTGTGTTCTCCGAGCAGAATCATCCACTGGTATGTGTTTATCGGGCCGAATGCGGGGTGAGGGAACGACTGTTCGCTCAGATCGACGGCTTCAAGGCGCGATCGGACTTCGCGGAAACCTTCGAGAGTCTGTCGCATGTCGGCCATCACTTCCGCCACCGCCGCGTTTCCGCCGGGGAGGACCTGCTCGGGAGCCTTGAACTTCGGAAATGCGTTCCCGTCATCGTCAATTGATACGGGGCGCAGATCGAGATCGGTCTTTGGCGGTCTTCCTTCCCCTTCGGCTCCCTTGAGTAGTTTGTGCGTGATTCGAAGAAATCCGTTGCTGACGATTCCGACGTGCTCGACGATCTCGCCGACCGACCACTCATCCTCGCCGGGTTTGTAGGCGGTCTGAGCGTCGGTCAGCCCGGATATCGCCGACTCGAACTTTTCGACCGCCTGCTCGTTTGCGATCAGAATCTCCTCGATAGTATGAAATCGCATGAGTCTCTCCGTGAACTCAGGACTGGGGCCTGAAGTAGAGGACAAGGCTCGAACCGATGACGACCAGCAGGAAGCCGATGTAGAGCATCGGATTGATGGTCGATTTCGGAGGATGGATGAGCATCGTCACCAGCACGTTGACGACCGGAGCGCCGCCGAAGACGAGCGGCATGACATAGGTCGGCAGTCCGCCGGACTTGAATGCCCAGATGATGCAGGCCGCGCCGATCGCGCCGAGCGCGCCGGCGATTGTCGCCGTCATCGTGCCCGACATGTTGAATCCGGTGCTCGAAAGCTGACCCTGCGCCGCCAGACCGCCGAGAGGCACCAGAACTCCGATCAGAAAATAGGCCACGCCGACGCAGAGCAGCGCCCGCAGCGGGCTGCCGAGTTTCATCTGGCCCTGATGCAGCATGGCTCCGTAGATACCCCACGAGATGACCGCTCCGAATGCGAAGAATACCCAGACCATAGAGCTCTTTTTCTCCTTGTTCATTGTGTTCAGTCCGTTCCTCCGGATATTGATCAGTTACCTTTTTTGAAGCAATAGATTGCGCTGTTGGTGCGCACATACAACATGTCGTCGGCGATGGCGGGAGTGGCGAAGACTTCATCGCCGAGCGAATTGACCGCGAGGACCTCCCAATCGCCTTTCGCGTCGACGACCGAGACCGTGCCGTCCTGGCTGATCAGATAGACCTTCCCGTCGGCTCCGACAGGCGAGGCGAAATATTTGTCGATCGCGCCTTTGAGCCGTCCCTGCTTGATGACCGAACCGGTCTTCGGATCGAACGAGATCAGGATTCCGCTGTCGTTGACCATATACAAGACGCCCTGATAAAGCAATGTTGACGGAACCTGCGGGACGGGTTTCTGATACTTCCAGTGGATGGCTTTATCGGTCATGTCGCCTGAGCCGCCCAGTTCGATCGAGAGCAGGCCGTTTTCAGCCGCGAACATCGCCCGGCACATCTCCCATTCCTTCTTCGACAGCCCGCCGTCGCCGTCGGAATCGAAGATAACGAAATAGCCTTTGCTCTGGAGCTTCGGGTTCGGCATCTCGGTTCTGGCGATGGTGCCGTTGCGGTCGGCGTCGTAATTCCTGAGCGCCTCCTCGAAAGCCGGCAGGTAGATCTGCTGGCCGGGCTGGTTCTCCGGCATGCCCCAGCCGTTGATGTAGAGAGTGTTGCCCTCGATCGAGGGCACGGATTTCATCTCGCAGGCCAGGCCGCGGACGTACCAGACCCGGCGTCCGTCATCGACCGCATAGGCCGAGAGCTGGAACGACTCGGCGATCAGGATCTGTTTTGCGCCCTGCTTCGGCTGGTAGACGAGCGGCGTCGAATAACCCGAGATGACTCCCGGCCGATCGACCTTCCATTTGACGCGACCGGAGACCTTGTCGACGGCGATCAGGTACGATCCGGAGTCCTGATCGCACGGGAGGATCACCTTGTCATCGACGATGATCGGAGATGCGCCGAAGCCGAAGGCGATCTGAAACGGCCCGAGGGGCAGCCGCCAGCGTTCCTTCCCGTCGGCCGTGAACGAGACGAGGCCGAAGTCCTGGAAGAAGGCGTAGACGTTATCGCCATCTGTGACAGGGCTCGGCGACGCAGGGTTGTTCGGCTTGAGCAGCTTGTTCTCTCGCGGGCGGGGAACATCTTTCTTCCAGAGCAGCCTGCCGCTGCGGCGGTCGAGCGCGACGACGTAGAGGCTGTTCTCCTCGATCGCTGTCAGGAATATCCGATTGCGCGAAAGTATTGGGGACGAGTGCCCGGGGGGAAGCGGAGTCTTCCAGACGACATTCTTTTCCGGACCGAATTCGACGGGCAGGTTGCGGCTCTCTGAGAGTCCCGTCCCGTTGGGGCCGCGAAATCTAGACCAGTCGTCGTCGGCCGCAGCCGTCAGACAAATTGCCGCCAGTATGATCGCGACGGAACCGCTCAGTCTTCCTCGTATCATTTATATATCCCCTTTCAGCCCATGATGGCGAGCATTTCGAGGAACGGCTCGCCGAGTTGCCGTTTGCCGGTGATGGTCGTTCGATTTGCGGCCTGCTCTCTGGTCAGGCCTTTGGTCAGCATGCGCCAGGCCGTGTCCTGATCGGTGATGATTCGGCAGGCGGCTGCCGCATCCCCGCCTTCGATCAGTTGCCATCGTTCAGTTTCACGCCGCAGAGTCCATGTGCCGCCGGCCTCGCCCGTGATCTCGAATGTGATCGATGTTCCGTCTTCTGCCGCAGCGTTTCTGTATGCGTGCGGCAGACCGCGAAGGAATGTGGCAATTACCGGATGGAGCCACTTGCGGGCCGTCAGCGGAGCCCTGCCGACGGCATCGCGTATCTGCTGCTGGTGGTGCCACTTCTCCGTGTACTCGCGAGCGATGTCGAACCGGTTGAGAGACTTTTCCTCACCCGCCCATGCGACGGGGAAGAACGCTTCTCCGTCCGGATCGAGCGACCTGAAGAGCTCGCAGACCTGCCTGCCGGTGATTCTGTGAAGATCGGCCAGGACGCGAGGACTCATTCGCCGTGCCGCCTTCACCCAGTCGGCATTCAACTGATCGAGGAATCCGACCAGATCTTCGTAGCTTTCGATCGGCCTGTCGGGCGGCAGCAGCGGCAGCCGGTCGCGCTGAAACGAGAGCCGCCGGATGTCGCTGTCGAGCAGGTGCGCAGCGATGTCCCTGACCAGCCAGCTTCCGGCCGCCGTCGGTCGATCCCAGTCATCGAGAGTCAGACCGTCGAGCAGCTCGATCAGTTCGTCGTGAAGTTCGGCGTAGATGTCCTTCATGACATTTTAGCTGCGATCTCCTTGAGGAGCCTTGCGCACAGTGCGGCCGTCAATCCATTGATGTCGCGGCGCGGGTTGAATTCGACAATGTCCGCGCCCACAACAGGCATGCGGATCGCGTGGATCAGGTCGATCGCCTGCCGGGTCGTCAGCCCGCCCGGCTCGGGATGCGAAACGCCGGGCGCGAATGCCGGGTCCAGCCCGTCGATATCGAATGAGAGATAGACCGGGGTGCTGATCTCAGGAATGCGACCGTCGCGCCAGTCCTTCATCTCGATCGTCTCGACTCCGAATCTGCGGATCTGATCGCGCTGATGCCCGTTGAGCGTCCTGATGCCGATCTGGATCAGCCGGCTCGCCAGACCCTCCTCCATGATCCGCGCGAACGGACAGGCGTGAGAGAACCGGTTGCCTTCGAATTCGTCGTAGATGTCGCCATGAGCGTCGATGTGCAGGATCGTCAGTTCCGGATACCGTCCGGCGAATGCGCGGAGGATCGGATACGTGATCGAATGGTCCCCGCCGAGCGAGAGCGGACTGAGTCCCTCATCGAGCATTCCTGCGATCCGCGAAGTGATCCGCACGCGCATCGATTCGCCCGGGAGCGTTTCGAGATCGCCCGCGTCCGGCAGCGGCGTCAGGGAGAAGTCCGTACCGCTCTCGCTGCACAGGTTTGACGCTTCCGAAAAGAGCGCCTGCCGGATCAGCGGAGGCGCCTCGGCTGCTCCGCGCAGGAATGACGAATCCTCGTCGTATGGTATTCCGATCAGAGCGGCAGTCATCGCTAGAAGGACAGTCTGATGGCGACCTGCATCTGCCGCGCGGTCGTGACGGTCGAGCGGATGACGCCGAATGACGGCAGCGGATCGGCTGTCGCGCCGAAGACCTGCAGCCCCGGATTGCTGAAATTGGCCCGATTGAAAAGATTGAACGATTCGACGCGCAATTGCAGCCTGACGTTTTCGCCGAGTCCCGGCAGCCGTGTGTTCTTGACGGCTGCCAGATCGAAAGTCCTTAAATCCGGACCGGTGAAAGTGTTGCGTCCGAGCGTGCCGAGCGTGCCGGCCGGCTGAAGGACGAATGCCGTCGGATCGAAATACTTGTCGGGCCCGCCGAGGATCGCGCTTTCGTAGCTTCTGCCCGGAGCGAAGCTCGGCCGGTCCTGCCCGAGTCCCGGACCCGATGACGGATTCCAGAGCGAGCGCGAGCGGTTGCTGGCCAGAAAGACCGTCAGCGGATTGCCGCTCCGCATCTGGCCGATCCCGATCAGGTTCCACCCGTTGAGGATCGCTCCGCCGGCTCCCTTCAGTTTTCGCGCGAACGGTATCTCCCAGGTGAAATTGAAGACCCAGTTGTGCGCCGCATGGAAATCGGCCAGGCCCTTGTTGTAGTTCAGTCCCGGAGGCTCAGGCATCGCCGAGGTCGTCGCGTTCGTCGCATCCGAGAAGAAGGTCGAGGCCTGCGTCGTGTCGATCGTCCTCGAGAATGTGTAGGAGGACTGGAAGTCGAGGCCGCGCGTGAACCGCTTGCGAAGCTCGACGACCAGCGCGTTGTACCACGAATTTCCGTCGCTCGTCTTCAGCTCGATCGTGCTGAAGTTCGGATTGAGTCGCGGCGCCCCGGCCGGATAGAGCCACGTCCCGTCAGGCTGGCGCACAGGCTGCGCGGTGTTGGCGTCCGTGTTGCGCAGCAGGTGGATCCCTCGCGATCCGGCGTAGCCGACGGTCAGGACGGTGTCGAACGGCAACTGATGCTGCACGTTGAGATTGTAGATGTGGACGTTCGGGTTCTTGACGTTCCATTCGATCGGCCTGATCGAGAGCGTCCCGGCTCGATTGAACGGCGGATTCGGAAACGTCGGGTTGATGATCACCGGCCGCGGAGTCGCCGGCGGATTGGTCACCGTTACGATCAGGTTCTGCTGATTGTTGGTGTTGAAATAGATCCCGTAACCGCCGCGGATCGCAGTCCGGCCGTCGCCGAAGACGTCCCACGCCAGACCGAAGCGCGGCGAGATGTTGCGGTATGTCGGATTCTGATAGAGCGGTCCCGGCGTGACCGTGCTGTCGGTCAGATTGCGGAGCGAAACATCACGGCCGTAGATGTCCTCGGGCATCGTCGCGAATTCATACCGCAGCCCGAAGTTGAGCGTCAGTTCAGGGCGAATCTTGTAGTCGTCCTGCGCGTAGAAGCCGAAGAGCGTGAACCGCCAGTACCTGTCGAACTGCGCTTCTGGCGTCAGCCCGATGAATCTGTTCGGCCGATTCTCGAGAAATGTCCGCAGGTCCGGGAAGTTGTAAATCCCCAGAGAGAAGGTCGGATTGACCATGTTGGCCTGGTACCTCTCGAACATGCCTCCGAACTTGAGCAGATGCTTGCCGCTGGTATGGACCAGGCTGTCGCTGAAGCTGAAGACGTTCTGAGTCAACTGGACGTTGACCGATACCTGCGGTCCGAAGCGCGGGATGCCGCCGATGTCGATGTCGCCGACCAGCCTGCCCGGCACGAACGGCTGGATGTTCGAGGGGATGTTGGCCTGGACGTCCTGACCGATCCGCGTCCGGCTGAAACCGAAACGGGCGGTGTTGATCGTCCGCTCCGAAGCAACCCAGGTGTGCTCGAGGGTCGCGAACTGATTCCGCGAGATGAACGACCTCGGGAACTGCGGGAAATCGGTCGGCAGAAACTGATTCGCGTTGTCATAGGTGTATCTGCCGAAGATCTGCTGCCGCGAGGTCAGGTTGTGGTCGATCCTGCCCTGAATGTATTCCTGATCCAGCCGCTCGCCGAAATTGAAGAAGTACTGCGCCAGATTGCCCACTCCGCCGCCGAGCTGCGGCCCGTTCGGCAGCGGGTAAAGATCGAGATACGGCCTGACCGCCGGATTGACTCCGACCTGCGTGTCGACGATCTGGCCCTGCGCGTTGCGCAGCGTCAGGATGCCCTGGCGAGCCTTCTGGTCCGGAACGATCGTCGAGATCGTCCGCCCGAGCCTCTGCCTGAAACCCTCTGCGCCGAAGAAGAAGAAGGTGCGATCTTTGGCGATCGGCCCGCCGATGGTGCCGCCGAACTGGTTTCGTTTGAACTCCGGCTTGCCGAGCGGTTCGCGATCGAAGAAGTTGCGCGCGTCCATGTTGTCGTTGCGCAGGAATTCGAAGAGCGATCCATGAAACTGATTGGTGCCCGATTTGCTGATCGCGTTGATCTGGCCGCCGTAGTTGCGCCCGAACTCCGCGGAGTACGAATTGGCCTCGACGCGGAACTCGCGGATCGTCTCGGTCCCGAGCATGGTGCTCGCGGCGCTGCCGGCGGGCCCGTTGGTTAAATCGTTGAGAAGCGTCCCGTCGAGCAGGTAGACGTTAGATCTGATGTCCTGTCCGTTGATCGTCATGCCGAGCCCGTGCGCCACCACCGAGCCGCCGTCCCTCTGCTGGAAGGCCGTCACTCCGGGCTGGAGCAGCGCCAGGTCGGTGTAGTTCCGCCCGTTGAGCGGCAGCTCGCGGATGGCCCGTTCGCCGACCAGATAGCTCAGCTCCGGGCTCGATGTGTTGACCAGCGGCGCGGTGTCTGTCACCTCGACCGAACCGGTGATCGAGATCTCGAGCTGCAGGGTGATCTCAGCCTTCTCGCCGATCGTCAGCACGATATTTCTGGCCGTCGGCCTGAATCCCGACTGCTCGGCGCGCAGTTCATACTGGCCGACACGCAACTCGGGAAAGGCGAAAAGCCCTTCGCTCGAAGTCGTGATCGTGCGCAACTGGTTCGTCTCGAGATTCCTCGCCGTCACCGTTGCCCCGATGATCACCGCTCCGCTCTGGTCGGTAACCTTCCCCCTGATCGTGCTGGTTGTCTGCCCGTGGATTGTGAATGAAAGAAGTAAGATAAACAGGCCTGTGCTCAGTATTTTCATCGATGTTCCGCTTTTCCGTTGGCTTGAATATGGTGTCCGAGGAATTCAACACTCAGCGCTCAGTGTGATGTCTCTGTCCTCGGATTCGAGTCAGTGCGAGCGCGAGTTGAATTCCTGTCGTGTATCCGGATCAGGTCTTCTCAAGACAGGTAAACCGTATTTTAGCAATCGCCCGGTCAGGTTGCAATTTCAGCTCACCCTGTGTGATAGAACGTCAGGATCGTGCGATTGGTTCAATCTGTTGCGCGGTTGGCGATGATCCCGCATCTTTACTCCCGGCACATTCTCGGGAGAGAATTCCGTTATCACCGATCCGCAGGAGGCGCAGGCATGGCGAACGATGAGCATCTGGCGATACTGAAGCAGGGAATCGAAGTCTGGAACAGATGGCGGGAGGAGAACCCTGGCGCCCGGCCGGACCTGAGCGGAGCCGACCTGAGCGGAGCCGATCTGGGCTTCAAGTGGACCGGGACCGACCTGCTCGCAGCCGACTTGAGAGAAGTGGACCTGAGCGAGGCAGATCTGAGCGAGGCCAACCTGAGCCGGGCCAGCATGAGCAAGGCCAACCTGAGCGGGGCCAATCTGAGCAAGGCTGACCTGAGCGAGGCCGACCTGAGCGATGCCAGCCTGAGCGGGGCATCCCTGCTCGGCGCCAAAATGACCTGGGCCTTTCTGTTCAAGGCCAACCTGAGCGGCGCCGACATGAGCCGGGCAAACCTGATCGGGGCAGATCTGTTCGGGGCCGATCTGAACGAGACCGACCTGAGCCGAGCCAACATTCCGAACGAAGAGCATCTGGCAATCCTGAAACAGGGAGTCGAAGCCTGGAACAGATGGCGGGAGGAGAATCCTGATGTCAGGCCGGACCTGATCGGGGCCGACCTGAGCGGAGCAATCCTGAAACAGGCAGACCTGAGCGATGCTCAGCTGTGCGGAGTCAACCTGAGCCGGGCCGACCTGCGGTTTGCCCATCTATTTCAAGCCGATCTGAGCCTCGCCGATCTGAGCGGGGCCAACCTGATGCATACCAACCTGCAAATGGCCAGGCTGAGAAGCGCCAATCTGAGCGGGGCCTTCATGCCCAAGGCCGAACTCGGACAGGCCACATTGTTTGGCGCGAATCTGAGCGGCGCCGACCTGCAATGGGCCAAACTGGCAGAGGCTTCCATGTGGGGTGCTGATCTGAGCGGGGCCAATCTGAGATGGGCCGACCTTCAAGCGGCCCGCCTGGACGATGCCGTTCTGAGAGGCGCCAACCTGAGAGGGGCCCTGCTGATCAACACCCACCTCAATGGCGCCGATCTGACAGGATGCAAGATTTACGGCATCTCCGCCTGGGATTTGAGTCTGGAGAACACCGCTCAAAAAGACCTCATAATCTCAAAACCTGAGGCCCCGGTAATCACCGTAGACAACCTCGAAGTCGCTCAGTTCATATACCTGATCCTTAACAATTCCAAAATCCGCGATGTGATCGACAGCATCACGTCCAAAGGTGTGCTCATTCTGGGGAGGTTTGCCGATCCTCAGCGCAAAGAGGTGCTCGACGGGCTGCGTGAGAAGTTGCGCGATTTCAACCTGCTTCCCATTGTCTTCGACTTCGAACGTCCCGCGGATAAGGATTACACCGAGACGATTCAAACGCTGGCGGGAATGAGCATGTTTGTGATAGCCGATGTCACAAATCCCAAATCGACTCCGCTCGAGCTCGAGGCTACCGTCAAGCAGTTCAAAATCCCGTATCTCCCGATCATCGACGTCAGCGTCGATCCTCGCCCCTTTGCGATGATGGTCGACCTGCAGAAATCTTTTCACTGGGTGTTGCCGACTCTCGAATACAGGTCGAAAGAAGAACTGCTGGATGAGGACAACCTGCAGAAATACATCATCGACCGCGCAACCGAGAAAATTAATGAGTTGAAAATGATGAAAAGCCGGCAACCGGAAACAATTTCCATCACGAAAAAACTTTCGCCTCTTTAGGCGCGGACGAAAAAAGATAACGCCGGCTCAGCTCAACCTCCGGCTGAAATCCAGGCTTTTGAAGGTCATGGCGTATCTCGATCATCGGTTATACCTTCGATGAATTGGCATTCAGGCCGGTGAACGTGGTAGAGTTCAGCTTCAAGACGAACGAATCATCCCGGCATTTAGTCCCTGGTACGAACTCTGAGGAGTTCAATTCAGGCTAAATGCCTAATTTCTGAATAAACAATCCGTTTTTCCGCGCGCGGAATTGCAATCCATGAAGAGACTGATTTTTATCCTCGCCGTGGCAGCGCTGTATCTGCTCCATCAGGACGTCTGGTTCTGGCGGACGGCTGAGCCGTTCGTCGGATTCCTGCCGATCGGGATGGCCTATCATGCGCTTTACACAATCGCTGTTTCGGCGCTGATGTGGTGTCTGGTGAGGTGGGCCTGGCCGGGGCATCTTGAAGATCTCGCCGAGCATCCGGAGGAGGAGGCCGGGAGACATTGATACCAGCGCTCTTCGTCTTCGGATATCTGGCGGTTGTCATCTACATCGGCGTCTTCGCGTTCAGGCGTGCGGGCGGCGATCATCCGGCTGAGGATTTCTTCCTGGCGGGGCGTGCGCTGGGGCCGCTGGTCTTCCTGCTCTCGCTCTTCGGGACGAACATGACGGCCTTCGCGATCCTCGGATCTTCGGGGCATGCCTTCAGCAACGGGATCGTGACCTACGGCCTGATGGCATCGTCGTCGGCGCTGATCATTCCGCTCGGGCTTTATCTGTTCGGGACGCGGGTCTGGTCGCTCGGCAAGCGGTTCGGGTTCATCACGCCGGTTCAGATGTTTCGGGACCGCTGGGAGTGCGGTCATATCGGAACGGTCATCTTCGTCGTTCAGGCCGCTCTGCTGGTGCCGTACATCATTATCGGAGTGATGGGCGGAGGGACGGCGCTCAACGCGATCAGCGGAGGGCTGGTTCCGTACTGGATCGGCGGCGCGGTCGTGGCCATGGTTGTTATGACCTACGTCTTCTTCGGCGGGATGCGCGGAACCGCATGGGTCAACGCTTTTCAGACCGCGCTTTTCCTGCTCTTCGGGACGATCGCATTGCTGGTCATCGGACGCGGGATGGGCGGGTTCAGTCAGGCGATAGCTGAGATCAACGGCGATCCGTCGCTGTCTTCGCTGCTGACGCGCGAGCGGATCTCCCCGCTCTTCTTCTTCAGTTATACCTTCATTCCGCTCTCGTCGCTGACCTTTCCGCACATCGCGATCTTCTGGCTGACGGCCCGGAAAATGACGCAGTTCAAGAAGACGATCATCTTCTACCCGATCTGTATTCTGGCGATCTGGCTGCCGGCGACTTTTCTTGGCGTCGTCGCCAATCGGGCATCTGAAGTCCCGGCGATCGCCTCGAAGATCGAAGCGCGGAAGACTCTGACGATGCAGTCGGCGACCCTGACGCCGCAGGAGCGATCGGAGCTTCGGGCGAAGTCCGCCGGCGACGACGTGCTGCTGAGATTGCTCGAGGCGTATGCCCCTGTCTGGCTGGCCGGCCTGCTCGGAGCTGGGATTATGGCCGCGGTCATGGCCAGCGATTCCCAGATCCTCGCGCTGTCCACGATGTTCTCAGAGGATATCTTCACCTACTACGAGGGAACCGAGAGATTCGGTGAAGCGGCGCAGGTCATCACCGGACGCATCTTCGTCATCGTTCTGACGGTGATCGCATACATTATCGCGCTCAGGTTCCCGCAGCCGATCTTCGATCTGGCGGTGCAATACGCTTTCTCAGGCTATTCGGCGCTCTCTCCGCTGCTGATCGCCGCGCTCTTCTGGAAGCGGAGCACGAAATGGGGGGCGCTGGCATCGACCCTCTGGACGGCTGCTGCGGTGATCGCGGTCGCGGTCTTCCAGGCCATGGTCACGCAGCCCGGGGCCGCCTGGACGATCGGAGGAGTCGAGGTTCTGAGCAGGACTCCGGGCGGCACGGCCGTCTTCGGTCTCATGCCCGTGGTGCCGATGACCATCGTCTCAGGCCTTCTGATGATCGTCTTCTCGCTTCTCACCGCGGCGCCGGAAAAACGTACTATCGATCGTTATTTCTCAAAATGAGCATGGAATATTCCATGCGATACTCTATGCGGTACTCCATGCAAGAGGATGACCAATGAATGACACCCCAACCCGTTTGACGCCCGTGCAGTGGCTGATCTGCATCATCGCCTCGATCGGCTTCGCCTTCGATATTTATGAGCTGCTGATGCTGCCGCTGATCCTGCCGCCGGCGCTCAAGGACCTGGCAGGGATCCAGCTCGGCAATCCGGAATTCGCTTACTGGCGAGATATGATGTTCTATCTGCCGGCATTCTGCGGAGGCATCTTCGGCCTGCTGGGCGGGTATCTGACCGATCGGCTGGGCAGGCGACGGGTGCTTGTCTTCAGCATCCTGCTCTATGCCTTGTCGGCGCTCGGCGCGGGTTTCGCGACGTCGCTGCCGATGCTGCTGGTTCTGAGGTGTACGACCTTCATCGGCGTCTGCGTCGAGTTCGTGGCGGCGGTGGCCTGGCTGGCTGAGCTCTTTCCGCACCCGAAGCAGCGTGAGGCCGTGCTTGGCTATACGCAGGCATTCTCATCGCTCGGCGGCCTGATGGTCAGCGGCATGTTCGTCCTGATCAGCAAGTACAGCGCGGCATTGCCGGCGATCTACGGCGGGCACAGCGAATGGCGATACACGCTGATTTCGGGCGTCATTCCGGCGATTCCGCTGATCCTGATCCGGCCGTTCCTGCCCGAATCGCCGGCCTGGCAGGAGAAGAAGGCTGCCGGGACGCTCAAGCGCCCGAGCTTGACCGAGATATTCAATCCGGAGTTCAGGCGGACGACGATCGTGACGACGCTCATGTTCGCCTGCGCTTATGGCGCCGCTTTCGGAGCCATCCAGCAGTTGCCGCAGATCGTTCCCGGCCTGCCGGAACTGAAAGGGCTGCCGCGTCCTCAGGTTCAGCCGATCGTCGGCGCGGTCCAGATGGTCCAGGAGATCGGCGGGCTGGTCGGCCGGTTTCTGCTCGCCTTCTTCGCGGTCAGGATATTGTCGCGGCGCAAGCTGCTGAGGATCTTCCAGGTGCCGGGCCTGATCATTCTGCCGCTGGTCTTCATCTTTCC
>CALBSU010000659.1 GCA_937967285.1 uncultured Acidobacteriota bacterium | reverse complement strand
ATCATTTCCTGAAGGGCGATCCGAAACCGGACTGGATGGAGAACGGCATCCCCTTCATTGACAGGGAAAAGGATCAGGAGAAGTACCGGACTGAAGGGGATGGGAGTAGAAAGTAGAAAGTAGAAAGTAGAAAGTAGAAAGTAGAAAGTAGAAAGTAGAAAGAGTTGATTCAAAAAAATGTTGCGTTGGTGTGTGGGCCATACGCTTTCTACTTTCTACTTTCTACTTATTCCGGAGTTGTAACAAGTGAACAGATTTATCGGATTAAGTTACGGTTTAGCAATCGCATTGAGTCTCTATCTGATGTTGCCCGGGGCGGGACAGGCTCTGAGCGAGGGGGGCGTTTCGTTTACCGAGGTTCCGCTCAGGGAAGCGGGGATCACGTGGGCGCACGACAACGGCCATTCGGCTGAGCGGCATCTGCCGGAGACCTGCGGTGGCGGAGGCATCTTTCTCGATTTCGACAATGATGGGTGGATGGACATCTACTTCGTCAACAGCGGTCCGGCGGATTTCTTCAAGCCCGAAAAACCGCTTCGCAACGCGCTCTACCGGAACAATCACGACGGAACCTTCACGGATGTGACGGAGAAGGCCGGGGTGGCGTGCGGGAAGATGGGCCATTTCGGGATGGGGGCCGCAGCCGCGGACTACGACGGCGACGGCTGGCAGGACATCTTCGTCACCAATTACGGTTCGAATGTGCTCTTCCGCAACAACGGCAACGGGACGTTCACTGATGTCACGACGACGGCGGGCGTGGCCTCTCCGAACTGGTCGACCTGCGCCACGTGGTTCGATTTCGACAACGACAGCAAGCTGGACCTGTTCGTTTCGAGCTTCGTCGAGTACAGCGCCAACAGCAGCATCTTCTGCGGCGACAATAAGCTCGGGAAGCGGTATTACTGCATTCCGCGGGTCTTCAAGCCGCGGCCGAGCCATCTGTTCAGAAACGAAGGCAACGGGAAGTTCGCCGACGTCAGCAAGTCGTCGGGCATCGCCTCGGCGCTCGGCAAGTCGTTCGGCGCGGTCGCGACGGACATCAACAACGACGGCCTGATGGACCTTTTCGTCGCCAACGACACGGTCGCCAACTTCCTCTTCGTCAACAAGGGCGGAGGAAAGTTCGAGGAGATAGGTCTGGCCTCGGGAGTCGGCTACAGCGATTCCGGAAGCCCGCGTTCGGGCATGGGCGTGGACGCCGCCGATTACGACGGCGACGGCTGGCAGGACCTTTTCGTAGCCAACATCGACCAGGAGCTCTTCAGCCTCTATCACAACGAAAAGGATCTGACCTTCATCGACCGTCCCGGCGAGATCGCGGGCGCGACCAGGCTGCTCAGCGGCTGGGGGCTCAAGTTTTTCGACTACGACAACGACGGCGATCCGGATCTCTTCCTCGCCAACGGGCATCCCGACGACATGGTCGAGATGCAGGCTTCGCGGGTCAAATACCGCGAGCCTCTGCTGATGTTCGAGAACGACAAGGGCTCTTTCCGGAATGTCAGCTCGGTTTCGGGCGAGGTCTTCAAGAAGGACTTCCCGGCGCGCGGCATGGCGGTCGGCGATTACGACAACGACGGCGATCTCGACCTGCTGATCATCAATAACGGAGACGCGCCTTTGCTGCTCCGCAACGAGGGAGGCAACCGGAACAACTGGCTGGGGATTCAACTGGTCGCTTCGGGGACGGGAGGCAGCAACCCGATGGCAGTTGGCGCTACGATCACCTGGCAGGCCGGCGGCGTGAAACGGTCGCGGCTCAAGACGAGCGGCGGCAGCTATCTCGCATCGCACGATCCGCGCGAAATTCTCGGCGTCGGCAAGGCGACACGAATCGAGACACTCGAAATTCGCTGGCCCGGCGGAAAGGTCGACAAACTGACCGACATCCCCGTCAATCAATACATCAGAATCGTCGAAGGAAAGGGCAAGGTCGAACCCGGAGCGGCCGGGACGCCGGCTCAGCGGTGATATCGACCGAACCCGCGCCAGGTCAGGATTTCTCTGTTCCAGAAGGAGCGCCCGGCGCTCCTTCTGTGCTTTCGTGCAATTTTGTCCGGTAAGTCTTTCCGGCTATTGAAAATCCCGCTCAATCCGAATATAACCGACCGAATCGGAGAACGGTCAACAAGGGCAGGGGATAACCCGCCTTTTCTGTACAGGAGATAATCCATGGACATGAGATCAGGCCATGCCGAATCCAGCGGACGAGACACCGGAAAAAGCTATCGAATTTACAGGTATATTTTCGACAGGGTGCTATCGCAACTTCCGGCGGGCAGGTTGCGCGTAGCGCTTCCCGGCGGCGAAGAGCTGAATTACGGGATGAAGATCCCGGGGCCGGAGGCCGAGATTCGAGTCCTGGATCCGGTCTTCTTCAAGCGCTGCATTCTGTATGGCGATATCGGGCTGGGAGAGGCGTATGTCGACGGTCAGTGGGAGACCGATGACATGGTCAAAACGCTCTCGTGGTTCATCATCAATCTCGGGAATGCGCCCGACGCGCATCGAGGGAAGCGGCGCCTGCCGCTGACCAACCTGCTGCAGTTCGTCAACCGGATGCGCCACAAGCTGCGCCTCAATACGAACGCCGGCGCGCGGCGGAACATCCACGAACACTACGATCTCGGCAACGATTTCTTCAGAATCTTTCTGGACCGCAGCATGACCTACTCATGCGGTTACTTCGAGACGCCCGAGAAGACGCTCGAGGAGGCGCAGGCCGAGAAGTACGACCGCCTCTGCCGCAAGCTGAAGATCCAGCCGACCGATCACGTTCTCGAGATCGGCGGAGGATGGGGCGGCTTCGCGATTCACGCGGCGCGCAATTACGGATGCCGTGTCACCTCGATCACCATCTCGCAGGAGCAGCTCAAACTTGCCCGCGAGCGCGCAGCCGCCGAAGGGCTCTCGGACCAGATCGAGTTTCAGTTCGCCGATTATCGAAGCGTGACAGGGAAGTACGACAAGATAGTCTCGATCGAGATGCTCGAAGCGGTCGGACACGAATACTTTCCCGCCTATTTCAGAAAGTGTCATGAGTTGCTCAAGCGCGACGGCATCCTCGGCATTCAGGTCATCACCTGTCCGGATTCCCGCTACCAGAGCCACCGCCGTAACGTCGACTGGATGCAGAAGCATATCTTCCCCGGCGGCCTTCTTCCGTCGGTCGGGATCATGAACCGCGCAGTCAACAGCACCGGCGATTTCCATCTGCACAGTCTCGATGAGATGGGGCTCCATTACGCGCGGACGCTCGAGACCTGGCGCAGGAAATTCAATGACCGGCTCGAGGAAGTGATCTCGCAGGGATTCAGCGAAGAGTTCATCCGTAAATGGAACTACTATCTGATGAGCTGCGAGGCGGCTTTCAAGACCCGCAACATCAATGTTGTCCAGGCGGTATTCACCAGGCCCAATAACATGAGCATCTGAAAAACGGCATGTCGGGGGCAGTCGCGATGAACGAAAAGGATATTCTTCTGCTTCAGCTCGAGCAGGCATTCGATCGCAAGTCATGGCACGGAACGAACCTGCTCGGGTCGATTCGCGGTATCGACGTAACCGAAGCGACCTGGCGACCGGCCGATGACCGGCACAACATCTGGGAGCTCATCCTCCACGCGGCTTACTGGAAATATTCGGTCTACCGGAGGATCTCAGGCGGCGATCGCGGGTCGTTCCCGATCGCCGGATCGAACTGGTTCGTCAGGCCGAACGAGGGCGGTCGGAAGGAGCTCCGGAACGACATCGCCCTGCTCAAGGAATTTCACCGCAGGCTGATCGAAGAGGTCCGCGCGATCGACCCGGGCGGACTCGGAGACGTTCCCGCGGGCAGCAAGTTTTCTTATCGCGATCTGATAATCGGGGTTGCCGCTCACGATCTCTACCACGCCGGACAGATCCAGCTTCTCAAGCGGCTCTTCAAGGATGGGTGATTCACTCAGCTGAATCGATCTCATCGAGCAGGGACTGGTCGGCGTTCCTCGGACGCGCGTAATACCACCAGTTGTCCTCCGGATTCCAGCCCTCCATCTCGGCGACGGTATCGCTCCACAGACAGACAGGCTGAATGTCGATGTTTTCCTGCATGCGCAGGTCGGCCGTCGCGATCCGCTCGACGTATCCGGCGGGCAACTTGTCGCCGAAAAACGTCAGGATATCCGCTATCAACTGCCTCGCATCCAGATCGTTCAGATAGTCGTCGAGCGTCAGAGCGTAACCTTTTCCGACCTCCGACACGGTCTGTTCCCATGCGTCGATCAGGCCTTCGATCCCGCCCTCGATGGTCTGGGGACTGCACCCGCGGTCGGTCAGGAATTCGCGTACTGGATCGTCGGTCATCTCTCCAAAATCCTTTCATCTTCAGGGCATTCGCTGAGATCTGCGGGCCTGCCTTCTGAAATAGGCTTCGCCGTCGTTGGGAACGAAGAATGTGCGGATCGTGTAATCGGGATTGAAGGCCAGGAACGCTCCCGATCTCCGGTCGAATCTGGTGATGACGCCGTCGGCTCGAACGATCTCGAGGATCTCGCCTCCGGCTTTGCCGTCCCTCAGTACCTGCGCCAGACGCAGGTACTGATCGATATCGACGGATCCGAACTCGCGTCCGTGTTTGAGGTAGTGCTCTTCGAGCTTGCGCCGCGAGGCGAACCCGATCCCGCTCCGCTCGGAATCCTGCTGCCGGTCGATTGCGGGTTGCTGCGCCGGGCCCCGCTCGAAGCGGCAACCGGTCAGCGCCACCAGGATCAACAGAAATGCAGCAAAAACTCTCATCAAATTAAAAGACGGGTGCCGGCTTGCCGTCACCCGTCCGCGGATTCTGATCCGATTGTATGCCGATTACTGCATCTGCAGGCCGCCCAGATTGCTCAGACCGGCGTAAGGGTTGGTGTTCTCAACCGGAGGAAGCTGGTCGACCTTGGCGGGATCCAGCACCGCCAGCCTCGAAATGGCCTGGCTGCCGAGGCTCGTGTTCCTCCACTCCGCGCCCTTGGCGACTGAGAAGTAGAGATCGACCGCCTCTTTGGTCTTGCCCATGCTTTCATAGGTCCTGGCGATGTTGTAATCGATCAGCGTCGGCGGAACGGCAAACGGATTGGTCTTCAGCTTCTGGTATTCGGCCACCGCCTCGTTGAACTTTCCGGCGGCCTCGTAACGCTCGGCCAGCGCCAGGCGGGCCTGCGCTCCGACATCCGAATCCTTCTGCGAGATCTCCTTGAGCGTCGCTTCGGCCTTCTCCGGCTCGAAGAAGAGCTGGTGAGTCGCGGCATAGTAGCGGGCCACGTCGCCGTTATAAGAAGGATAATCTGAGGCTGCCTTCTGGAAGGCCTCGAATGCCTTGCGATGCTTCTCAGCCTCGGTCGTGAAAGCGTAGCCGGCCGTGTTGGCCGGAATCGGGTTGGCCACGATCGCTTCGTGGTACTTGAACGCCTCAGCCATCGATTCGGCTGCGCTGTCTGCCCGACGCGACATCAGAAGCCAGCCGATCGCCGCTACCGCAATGATTACCACAATCGCCGTCGCCCAGGTCGTGATCTGCTTCGATCGCCCCTTCACCCAGGACGCCGTGCTGACATACTGTTCCATTAATGGATCGCGCTTCAATTCCTGCGCGGATATTCGCCCTTTAGCCAATGTCTTAACTCCTTAAGCAAATTTCGGGGGCTATGAGGAAGTGGCAAACATAGCGGTCTCGATATGTCATTGTCAAGTCCGATTTTAATGTCAGCCTGTGTCAGGGACGAGCGGGCCGGTTGTTCAGTCTTTCGGGGCGCGGTATCCGGGGCGGGTATGGGCCGAGAGCCCGCTTCCCTTGACGGTGACTTTGAGCGAGCGCCATTTACCGTCGTGCTTTTCATTGGTCGGATAATAGGCGATCGAGTAGAGCGTCCGCAGTTCCGAGGCTATCACCGAGTATGCGCTGGAGGCCTCTTTCAGCTCTCTGATCCGGAAGACTCTTCCGCCGGTCTTCCCGGACAGTTCAGCCAGTTCCCGCCGGGCCGATTCGTAAAGCCGCCCGTTGATCTGTTTTCGCTCGAGCGGCGTCAGCAGACAGTGCTCGCGATACGCCTCCGCGCGGCCGCCCGAGACGTGCTCCTCGAAATATTTCTTCAGTTGTTTGGCCGAGAACTCGAAATGCCTGCCGTCGGCGCAACTGCGCATCATCCCCGCTTCGGTGTACGCCTCGGTTTCGAGTTCGAGAAAATAGAGCCCGGCCCCGAAACGCTCGGCCAGCGGCAGGATCTCGCGATAGGTGGTGAAGCCGTATGAATCGACCCCGTCCGTCAGGGCGACGATCGCTTTCCTCCCGGGGACTTTTTTGAGGATCTCATCGATCGAAAGCTGGAGCGCGTCATAGAACGATGTTCCCGATCCGCCTTTGAGCTTCTCAAGCGCGCCGGCCAGTTTCTGACGATCCGAGGTGAGATCCCTGATCAGCTCGACCTCCTTGT
>CALBSU010000658.1 GCA_937967285.1 uncultured Acidobacteriota bacterium | reverse complement strand
GGCTGTCAGGTCGAAGGCCGGGGGGAAATGCTCGGGTCGAACCTGCATTCCGGCGGCCTGCTCGCCGATCTCCGCCAGGTCGTTGCGATTCTCGCCGGCGCTCATGTCGCGCAGGCTCTCGACCTTCGGAGCCAGCCTCGCCAGCCCGAGTTCGTTTAATCCGTTCTGATCGAGCCAGACGTTGTATCTGATGTAGGTCAGCAGCGGATCGGACGTGATCAGGTCCTCCTCGAGCGTTCCGATCTCGGAATCGATCTTCTGATGAGTATTGTTGTGCCGCGAGATCGACTGGAGCATGAGCTGATTGTGCCAGCTGATGTCGTCCATCAGCAGTTCCGGAACATTGAGCGCCCAGTCCTTGACCCAGCTGTTCATGACGTCCTCGACGGTCGATCTCAACCGCGCCGTTCCGGTCCCGATCGAGACCAGCAGCAGATCGTCCTCGCCCGTCTTCCAGTGAAACGGGAAGCCCTTGAGCGTCGCCATCTGAAAGAGCTGCAGGGCGGGGTTGTTGAACATGCTCACGCCCCCGTCGATGAAGGCCGCCATCTGCCCGCGCCCGACATCGATCTTCTCGGGCACGAAATAGGTCGGCGCCGCCGTGCTCGCCCGAATCGCCTGCCGCACCAGGATGTCCTTGTTGTCCTTGTAATACTTCGCCTTCGGATGATTGATCAGCGGCCAGACGCTTCGCGTGTCCGCCCGCTTGGTGACGATGCACAGCGCCGTCCTGATCGACTCGTCCCCCAGCGTCCGGTCCCCGAAGAGATTCGTCATCTCCTCGATCAGCGCCGTCTCGTCGAACCTCGCGTTCAGAATCCCCAGAAACTTCTTCGTCCCGAAGACCCTCCCGCCCAGCTGCAGGTAGAGCTTCTTGATCGATGCCGCATCCAGCCCGATCGACAGCGCCGAGGCGATCACCGACCCCGTGCTCGTCCCGCCGATCAGATCGAAGTAGTCCGCCAGTACCATGTCAGGCCGATTGTGCCGCTCACGTAACAGACTCTCGATCTTCTCGAGAAATCCCAGCGTCAACACTCCCCTGATCCCCCCACCGTCCAGCGCCAGCATCCGCTTCGGCCCCGGCGCCTCAAGCCTCTCAAGCAGTGTCATCTCATCCTCCATGCCCATCGGTTTTCTTGCTTCTCCTCAACTATATCGGATTCCTTTCCCCATCCGCCACATCCTTCCGACATTTCCTTACCCTGTATAAAAATCAAAAACAATAATTATTCTTGATTTTCATTTTAAGATGATGTAAGATTAAAAGCGATGAAGATGGAAGAAGCGAAAAATAGGGGATTGAAAGAGAGGCTCGGAGCGAGCGGTTCGCATTTCACGCGGCAGCGAGCAGCTGTTTACGATTATCTTGTGCGATCGGGGCGTCATCCGACGGCGGAGGAGGTCTATCTGGCGGTCAAGGCGGAGTTGCCGAAGATATCGCTGGCGACGGTCTACAAGAACCTCGAAGCGCTGGTCCGGTGCGGAGCGGTTTCGAAGATGTCGTCGGGTGAGACGGCGGCGAGGTATGACATCAGGACGGACCATCATTTTCACACGCGTTGCGGGGGATGCGGGGAGATCAGGGACCTGGAGCCGGCGAGTTCAGAGGAGCTGGAGCGGTTGCTTGACCTGCCGCGCGGATTCAAGGTGGCGGATTTCCGTCTCGAGGCCGTCGGCCGGTGCGGGGACTGCAGTTAGAAGGTCAAATAAACAATAAACGAAGGAGGCAATCATATGAGCAAGAGTTACAGGACGAGCATAGACATCGACGGAGAGACGAGGGAACAGATCATCACGCTGCTCAATCAGCAGTTGGCGGACACGTTCGATCTCTACAGTCAGACAAAGCAGGCGCACTGGAACGTGAAAGGGTCGCAGTTTTTCACATTGCATGAGCTGTTCGATCAGTTGGCGGCGGGCCTGCTGGGGCATGTCGACACGATAGCCGAGCGGGCGACGGCGCTCGGAGGCCTGGCGATGGGGACGGCGCGGATGAGCGCGGCGGCATCGAGGCTGACCGATTTTCCGGCGGATGTGGTCGAGAGCGGCAAGGTTCTGGAGGCGATGGTCAGTCGCTATGCCGAGCTCGGGGCATCGACGCGCGCGGCGATCGACAAGGCGGACGAGCTGGGCGATGCGGATACGGCGGATCTGTTCACAGGGGTTTCGAGGGACATCGACAAGGGTCTCTGGTTTATGGAGGCCCATCTGCAGGCCTGAGGTGGAAAAATTTTTAACTTCTCAGCCTTATGAGGGAAAGATTTTTGACGCCAAGACGGCCAAGGTAGAGAGGATGATTGCAGATAGGGATACTGAACTTATCCTCAGATGGCCTGTTTGTGGAAAAGAAGATTACCGAAACACTTTCTTCCTCAATTCATCTTGGCTATCTTGGTTTCTTGGCGTCGAGATCTCCTGTCTGATTTATTTTTCTCAAGGCCTGAACAGTTACAAATTTTGTTAAATTCCGGCGCCTGGGAGATCTCCCCGGCGCTTTTCCTTATTCGGGGATAGTGACGTATACTCCGTCGCATGCTGGCCCGAATAATATTCCTGCTCTGTTTCATCTTCGTCTGCAGTCCGTATGCATCGCCGCCGCTGGCGCTGGCGATCGGGCTGGGATTCGGTCTGCTCTTCACTCATCCATACTCACAACAGACGAAAAAGTATTCGAAGACGCTGCTCCAGGTCTGCGTGGTCGGGCTGGGATTCGGCATGAACCTGCAGGACGTGATCCGCGCGGGGATGAGCGGATTCGTCTACACCGCGATCGGAATCGCCGGGACGATGCTGGCGGGGATCGCGCTCGGCCGGCTGCTCAAGGTCGAATCGACGAGCGCTCTGCTGATCTCCGTCGGGACGGCGATCTGCGGCGGAAGCGCGATTGCGGCCGTGGGGCCCGTCGCAGGCGCGAAGGACGAGGAGATGTCGGTCTCGCTGGGCACGGTCTTCATACTGAATTCGGTGGCGCTGCTGGTCTTTCCGATGATCGGCGCGGCATACGGGCTGAGCGGCCCGCAGTTCGGGCTCTGGTCGGCGCTGGCGATTCACGACACCAGTTCGGTGGTCGGAGCCGCTGCGAAATACGGGATGGGAGCGCTGGCGGTCGGAACGACGGTCAAGCTGGCGCGCGCGCTGTGGATCGTCCCGCTGACCCTGGCCACGGCTGCCGTCAGGAAGCGCGAGGCCAGCATCCAGTGGCCGTGGTTCATCCTCTTCTTCTGCCTTGCAGCGGTCGTCAACACTTACCTGCCGTCAGAGATCTATCCAGTACTGACGCGGCTGGCGCGGACCGGGCTGACGCTGACGCTTTTTCTGATCGGCAGCGGCATCTCGAAGGCGACTCTGCGCCGGGTCGGCGTCAGGCCGCTGGTTCTGGGAGTCGTCCTCTGGCTGCTGGTCGGGACGCTTTCGCTGCTATTAATAAGATACGGCGTGATCGCCCTGTGATCGGCCGGTCAGCCTGCGGCCGACTTCATCGAAATCCTTTTCAATCAGTGACTGATCGAGCGTCAGGACGCGCTCGCCGTCGTAGACGATCTCTCCTCCGACCATCGTCATCGCGACGTCGCGTCCCGAGGAACTGAAGACGAGCGTCGCAGCCGGATCGCCGGGATTGCGGTCGCAGCGGACGGCGGTCAGGTCGGCCTGCTTGCCGGGTTCGAGCGAGCCTGTAATCTGGTCGAGGCCGAGCGCGCGGGCGGCGTCGATCGTCATCATCCGGATCATCAGATCGGGCGGGCAGAGGTCCGCGTCGAGTTGCGCAGCGCGATGAATGAGCGAGGCGAAGCGCGCCTCCTCGATCAGATCGCAGCCGTTGTTGCTGGCGGCGCTGTCGGTGCCGAGTCCGACCTTCAATCCCGCATTCAGAAATCGGTCGAGAGGCGCCGTGCCGTGGCCGAATTTGGCGTTGGATTTGGGGCAGTGCGCGACGCGGGCTCCGTGTCGAGCCATCAGCTCGATGTCGTCGCCGCTCGCCCTCACGCAGTGGATCAGCAGCGGCGCAACATCGAGCACTCCCAGGCGGTCGAAGTATTCGACCGTCGAGCATCCGGGAGGCTCGAACGGTATGCCTCGCCGGCGCAGTGAGTCGCCGAACGCCCCGCCCCCGTCCGCCAGCAGACGCTGCTCGTCAAGCGACTCCGCCGAATGGATCGCCATATCGAGCCCGCGCTCCCGCGCCAGCTCGACGGTCAGCCGGTAGAGATCCGCCGAGACCGAATATGGCGCGTGCGGCGAGACGCCGACGCTCAAACGCGACGGTCTTCGTGCCGCCGCAAGCCTCTCCTCGTGATCGTCCAGCTTGCGCCTCAGCGTCTCGATCGCTCCGGCGGCCTGCGATGGGTCCGGACCGAATGTCTCCTGATAAACGATCCCGCGCATCCCGCTCCGAATCATCGCCTCGAGAGGCCCGGCCGCGTCAGAGGTGTCAGCCGTAGTCGTGATCCCCGATCGGAGCGCCTCGCAACAGCCCGCCAGCGAGCTGACGAGCAGATCCCGGGCGGTCAGGAATTCCGCCTTCATCTCGATCAGCCGCCTGATCCAGCTCTGAAAATGGCCGATTTCGAGCAACCCGCGAAAAACCGTCAGTTCGAGGTGACTGTGAACATTGATCAACCCGGGGAGAAGGATCGAGCGGCCGAGATCGACAGTCCGAGCCTCGGGATGGCGCGACCGGACTTCACTGACCGGGCCGATATCCGCGATCAGCTCACCATCGACCAGGACCGCGCCGTCGCGCAGCGGCGGAGCCGTCACCGGCAGGACCCAGTTGGCAGTGTAGATGACCGGCATTGTCGAGCAAGTTCCGTACTCTAAATACTAAGAATTTTCGGATTTTCGACGCCAAGAAACCAAGAGGGCCAAGAAATCTTTATTTAGAACTCAATCAGGCATTCATACATCGGATTATACCGATGTTCGAGTGGCGAGATGGAGGGAACCCGACCTATTCCATCCTTAATTCCATCTTGGCCCTCTTGGCTTCTTGGCGTCGAGAAATGCAACCAGGTCAGAGCATTCAGTTGTGGCGGGTGAATCTCTTCCAGTGCGAACCGGCGGGGATCCTGCGATCGACGCCCTCGTATCGTGCATCGAGCGCCCGGTCGTCGAGGATGTGACCCTGCAGCCAGACCTCCGCCGAGATCCTGGCGCCGCTCGCCAGCTCTCCGCGCAGATCGGAGCGATTGACCACGATCTCCAGCTTGATCTCGCCGGCGTCGACAACCACCCGGATCAGGTCGCTCGAGGTATGCAGGTTCTGTATCTGACGCCACGAAATAACCTCGCCGCGGATCAGATAATCATTGTCTGCGGCCTTCTTGCGGCTTGAAACCCTGCTCAGCGGCTCGAAGGCGGGTTTTCCGGCACGGGAGCCGATCTTCGCGCTGTATGCCAGCCCTGAAACGGCCGAGGTGATCGTCCTGTCCTTAAAATCGCCCGGATTGATCTCTGTCAGATTCTGCAGCTCGAAGACCATCTCGAGATTCGTGTCGACGGTCAGGCCGCGGGCGACCGCCTCTCCGTCCTGCTCGTACTCGATGATCTCCCATGGATAGAAGGTGAAGAGGTGATGCCCCCTGAAGGCCGGGCGGCAATCGACGTAAAAGAGCCCGTCGCGCGATTCGTAGAGGACCGTCCAGACCTCGAGCCCCGAGCCGAGACTCCAGCAGCACCCGTGGAGCACTCCGCCGCCACGCCGCGATTTGCTGATCTCGCCGCGCTGATACGCCTCCTCCGCCAGCGCCTCGTATGAGGCCCTGTCCGAGACGCTGAACCCGATTGCATCGAACGGCTCACTCATAAGTCAGTAGAAAGTAGAAAGTAGAAAGTAAAAAGTAGAAAGTAAAAAGTGAAGAGTAGAAAGCAGGAAGTGATCAGGAGGCCTTTCTTATTTCCTTTCTACTTTCTACTTTCTACTTTTTACTCTTATTCCTTTTCACATTCCTCCCGATCGCGGGCGGTGGAGCGAACTTTCGCTCGCCGCGGATGTTACGCGCCGGGCCGCGCGAGGGCGGCCTGTTGCTGCGAACCATCTCGGCGAAGAGGTCGACGTCGTAATCGCATTCGCGCGACATCTCCTCGCGTATGGCATGCAGCTCTTCCAGAAATCTGGGTCGGTTATACATTCAACTCCGGCGGTCACACCTCTGTGACCAGAAATTCGGGCGTTACGATCTCGGGGACGAAGAAGCCGGCTCCGGTATTGAAGAGCCTGATCCTCGCCTGGCGATGAACATTGGCGAGGTGTCCGAAGTTCCACGTCACGAGATAATCGACCTTGTAAAAGGATGCCAGCGCCACGTGCATGGCATCCCCCAGATACTTGCGCTGAAAAATACCCCGTGAGATGTAGCCTTCCGCGAGTATGGCCGCCTCCTCGGAGATCTCGAGTTGCTCGATCCCGCCGATCAGCGCCAGATAGCTGCTTCTGTAGGGCTCTCGCGTCCGCTCCAGCTCGCGTTCGACGAGCTGCGAGACGAAGACGCGATAATTCTTCAGCTCATGCTCCCACCACCTGATGGTCAGATCGCGCCGGAACGACTCTCCCTTGTCGAGATAAGCGCCGATGACCGATGTTTCAAGATAGATGGTGGGAACCATGCGTCATTGTTTCTCGGCGATCGAAATCGTCTTGTTCTGCGGCGTCAGCAGAAACTGGTGCCGTCGCAGATCGAGTATGACCAGAAAGTTCGACAGATAATCGCCGCCCAGGATGCCGTGCTGCTCGAAACCCGAGGTCTCGTTGACGGCGTCGAGATCGAGGATCAGCGCCCTCGAATTTTCGCGTTTGAGGCCGCTCACATTGAGGTTCGACAGGCGCAGCGCCTCGGCCCCCTCCTCGATACCGGCAGCACCGATGACGCGGTAAGTCTCTCCGGGAATCTTCATCGCATCGAGCGAATGTCGCCTGACCGCCGCCTTCGAGATGACGCTCACCGTCGCGCCGGTGTCGATGATGAAGTTGAGCGGCCGGTCCAGATCGGGCAGCTTGGTTTCGGTGCTCGCCAACCCTCCGCTGGTCGTCCTGATCGGGATCTCAATTCCCGCGGGAATGGCATCGGGATCGATCGGCTTGACTTGATCCGCCGGCTTGTCCGCCGCGACATCCTTCTTTTCGCCGGCTGCCTCGTCCTCGCGGATCGGCGTCCGGTCGAGCGTGATCGTCTTGTTCTGGTAATCGATCGCGACCTTGAAGTTCGAGAGCACCGAGAGGCCGAGATATCCGTCGGCCCGCTGGCTCTCAGGCATGTCGTCGGTGGTATGGACGGTTCTGATGTAGACCGGCACGGCATCGATCTTCGCATCGCCGATGGTCATCGAATCGAGCAGACCGTAGACGATCGGGAAAGTGCCCGTCCCGCCGACCGCGCGCGCCTTGCCGCCCCTGGCCGCCGGCTTGATGCCGAGCTGCTCTGCCACCTTGTCCGAGATCACGGAGAGGCTCGCGCCCGTGTCGACCACGAACCTGAGCGGCCCCTTGCCGTTGATCATCACTTCGATGAACGGCCGGTGGTTGTGCTGAATGAACGGGACCGTAGTGACTTCCTTTCCGCTCGTCTGCTGGATCTTCGTATTGCCCAGATATCGATAGAAGTCGATCAGCCCCTGAATTCGCGCCCGCCGCTCGGCATCCGTCTTCGGCGAGACCTGCAGGAATCGCTGATAGTTGTCCGCCGCCTCGCGGTAATACTCCAGCCGCGAACAGACTCTCGCCATCGAGATGTAGTAGTCGGGCTCGGAACCGTCCAGGTAGATCGCCCGCTTGAGACCGGCATAGGCGTTGCGCGTACGGTTTTCGAAGTATTCGATCTCCGACAGGCCGGCGATTGCCAGCGCCTCGCGGTCATTGAACTTTGCCGCGGTGTAGAGCGCCTCGATCGAATTGCGGAACTCGCCGCTCCTGAGCAGCGATATCCCGAGCAGCGCGTGCGCCCGCGAATTGAGCGGATCGGCCGAGAGCACCTGCGCCGCCTCCTCGAACGCCTCGACCAGCCGGCTCTGCTTGACCAGCGAGAAACTCAGCCCGAGACGGGCATCCTTGTCCTTCTGGTCGCGCTCGAGCAGTTCGCGGTAGATCTTCTCGGCGCTCGCGAAGTTCGCCTGCTTCATCTCTTTCTCGGCCCGTTTGAGCGCCTTGCCGCGCGATTCGGCCGAGACCCCGTGCGGAAGCCCGACCAGGGCGATCGTTAATACCAGGACTGCTGTCCGGAGAGTGATTCTCATTACATTTACCTCATCCTTGAAGATGCCTGTCAGGCGATCCGCAAAACGATCAGCCACGCCCGTCATTCATCATTTCAGTATCTCGCCGGTTTTGTTCGACCACAACAGGAGATCCAGTTCGTCGAAATCGATTCTAATATCTGCAGCGAATTTTCTCATGTCCCGCTCGACCTCGAGATACTTTTTTTTGTTGGCCGGAGGACGCGGCGAATCGACGA
>CALBSU010000657.1 GCA_937967285.1 uncultured Acidobacteriota bacterium | reverse complement strand
AGCGTCCCCAGCTTATCCAGATCGACCTCATAACCGATATCGAAAGCGAACATCGCGGCCAACTGGCCCTGCAGTATTTTCATCACGGATTCTCACCCTCCCTTCACAGGCTTTTCACGCCGTCTCGCTCAGACTACACACCAGCCGCATCAGCAGTTATAATCCATCCGATGAAAATTTTGGTCTTGCGATTTATCATACTGTCGACACTGGTGTTTACGACTAAGATGGTGCTCGCCCAGCGCGCCGATCCAGCCGACCCCGCCAACGTCGAGATCGGTAAGGAACTGATTAGAAAATGCGTAGCGGCTCGCGGCGGCGCTGCCTACTCCGGCATACGCACTGTGACCGCGACGGGCCAGTATACGCCTTTCGACAGAGGGATGTCGCAGGTCCCGATTCCCTTCCTCGACATCATCGTCTATCCGGACCGCGAACGAGTCGAATTCGGCAAGGGTAAGAAGAAAGACCGCCGGATTCAGGTCAACGTCGGCGCAGGCGGATGGCTCTACGACGGCGATAACGAAGTCCTCAAGGACCAGTCGGCCGAACAGCTCAAGAGCTATGCCGACGGCCTCGAGTACGATATCGACAGGATCCTCCGCGGCGAGGTAGCGAACGCCTCCGTCAGGTTCTTCGGCAGGGAGGAACTCCGCCCCGGCGAACGGGCGGATGTGGTCCTGATCGAACCGTCTCCCACGCGGTCTGCATATCTCTGGCTCGACAGAAAAGACCATCTGCCCATTAAATTAATCTATGAGAAGTCTTCCGGCGGTACGCTGACCCGCCATGAAGTCCGTTTTTTTCAATATGTCAGATACGATGGCGTGCTGTTTCCGAACATCGTGGACTTCCTGCGCGACGGAGTTCAGGAGAGCCGCGTGAATTACCAGTCCATCAGATTGAATCAGCCCGTCAATGACGATATCTTTGCGAAACCGGTGAATGTGAAAGCCATTAAGTAGAAAGTAGAAAGTAAAAAGTAGAAAGGGAGAAGGTCCCGGTAACGGGTTTATTCAATACAAATTTTCGGCTGATTCCCCCTTCTGCACTTTCTACTTTCTACTTTTTACTTTCTACTTTATTTGAACATTTCCTCTCCGTATCTCGTTAAGAACTTTGGAGACAAGGGAATGGCGAAATGGTGACGGTGAAATCCTGATCAGGAGAGAAAACCTACTGTGGGAGCCAATGCGGCTTTGATTAAAACGGATGCAGAGTTGGTGCGGCGATGCCGTGCCGGAGACAGCACAGCCTGGGAACAGGTGGTTCACGAATACTCCAGACGGGTATACAACCTCGCGTATCGATTTACGGGCAGGCATGAATCCGCGGAGGACCTGACGCAGGAAGTGTTCGTGCGGGTATACCGTTCCCTCGAGCAGTATGATCCGCAGGCCGGCGATCTGGCGAACTGGCTGATGAGGCTGGCGAGGAACCTGGTGATCGATGATTATCGCCGCCGGGGCAGGACGCCGACCGACATGGGCGATGATATCGGCGATCATGAGTATCACCTCGAGAGCCGAAGCGATTCTCCCGACAGGGGAGTCGAGCGGAATGAGCGGTCCCGGCAGGTGCATGCGGCGATCGCGAAACTGCCGCATGACCTGAGGGAGTGCGTCATCCTGCGGGACATCGAGGAGATGACCTACCAGGAGATCGTCGACATCCTTCAGATTCCGATCGGGACGGTCAAATCGCGGATCAACCGCGGCAGGATCGAACTGGCGAAGATCCTGAGGCGGATGAAGGTGGTCGAGACCATCTGAGGGCATCCCGGAGCAGGTCGAGGGCATCAAAAGCGGCGACGGGGCGGCGACGGCTTGTAAGTATACTTTTATGAGGAAAGACCGAGAGCGGTATGGATTGCAATAAGTTTCAGGATCAGATCACGGATTATCTCGACGGCGCGCTCGATTCGCGGTCGAAAGCGGAGTTTGCGACGCACCGGTTGATGTGTCGCGAATGCCGTGTTCTGTTCAACGATATCCGGCAGATGGTTCAGGCGCTCAATATGATCTCGAGGGACGAGGCGCCGGAGCCCGCGGGACTTGAAGACAGGATCATGGCCGCCACGACCGCCGGCGAGATGCTGAGCTGTTCGGACTTCGACAAGCTGATCGAGAACTTTTTCGACGGGGTGATTCTGGCGCCGACCTTCCAGACGTTCCAGAAACATTTCGAGAATTGCTCAAAGTGCAGGCGCCTGATGGGCGGTATCGAAGAGGTGATCGATATGTGCCATCAGTTGAAGGAGGACGAGGTTGAAGTGCCCGACAGCCTGCATGACCGGATCGTTGCGGCGACCGTCGGCGTTTCGAGCCGGGGGCTGATCGAACGGCTCAGATTGCGGGCCGCCGGATTACTGCAATGGATGACCGACACGCTCTGGACGCCGCAGATGGCCGCCGCAGCGCTGATCGTTTCAGCCAGCACACTGATGATCTCCTCCCGTTTCGGCAGCGTCTCGGGGATGGCGGTACAGGCCGGATCGAGAGCCGAAATCCTGGTCAACCAGGGACAGCGCGCTTTCAATCAGACCGAAGCCATGGCCCGGACGGGTTTCCGGCGTGTTTCATACGAAGTCAATACCCTGCTCTTCGATGTGGGATCGGATGACAGCGGGACTCGCCGCGCGGTAAACGACACCTCGAAGCCGAACGGAAGCGAGCGCTCCGGAAAAAACGACAGCGAGCAGAGAATAAACAAGCGACAACATCATCGAGACTGAAAGAAGACCTATGAACTGTTTCTCTCATCCACAGACACTTGCGACAGTCAGGTGCAGCTCGTGCGATAGAGGTCTGTGTCCGCGGTGCGATCACCGAATCAAGGGGTATCCGTATTGCCAGGATTGCATCGTCGAGGGGATCGACGCGCTGCGGAGCCGCAGAGCTGGCGGATCCGGGACTTTTCAGAACGAGAAGTCTCCGGCATTCGCAGTAGTGATGGGTCTCATTCCGGGGCTCGGCGCCGCTTACAACGGTCAGAACGTCAAGGCACTGGTTCACTTCACGGTCATCCTCGGACTGTCGATGCTGGCCGATATCTTCAATTCGCCGCTTGGAATATTCTTCGGTTTCGCGGTCGCCGGCAGCTATATCTATTCGATCTATGACGCATATCGATCGGCGCACAGGCAGCGCATGGGAGCCGACCTGCAGGCCGAGGACGATTCGCTCAAATATATGCTCCGCGAGAACACGCGGATGATCGGAGTCCTGCTGCTGGGAATCGGCGGCCTCTCAATCCTCAATCTGGCGATCCCCGAACTAATTCAGCGGTTCTGGCCCGTGCTGCTCATCCTCGCCGGCCTGTTTCTGCTGCGCGGCTATTCGATGAGCAGAAAAGAGCCCGCGCCGCGGCCGCTCTATCGCACGCCGCCGCCCTCCGTGATCCCGCCGTCATTCGACCGGTCTACGAGCGAATTCGCTCACGCTGAGAGAACTCCTTCCGATACCTATTAAGTGGGGAACTGAAGTCCAGTCAGCATCGTAAACCGAAATGGAATGCTCAAACGCATAGCGACTCTCTTACTTGGAATAGGGTTGATCGGTCTCGGCGTATTCTTTTTTGTGACGCCTGAGAGATCGTACGCCCTGCAACTGCTGACGAGGTACTGGCCCGTCTTTCTGATCCTCGCCGGTCTGGTGCGCGTGGCGGGATATCTCATCGACAGACATCCTTCATCGCCCGTCGGCGGCCTGATGATAACCGCCGTCGGTGGGATTCTCATCGCCGCCAACCTGACGGGCGAACACTCGCTGATCCGTATTTTCGGGACCTACTGGTTTCTGCTCCTGCTGGCCTACATCATCGGGCGGGTGCTCAGGCAGTACACGCACCGGTCAGAATTCGACAAGCGCCCGGCCGCCTTCTCGGCCGGCGCGGTCGCCGTCATGGTGCTGATCGCCGGAACCGGGCTCGGCGCGAATTATCTCGGGCGTAACCAGGAATACATCAAAAAGCTCAATGCGAGAATCGAGCGCGTAGCGGGAATCCGGGACTATCTTTTCGGCAACCGGATCGAGATCGAGGACGAGCCGGCCCGGTCGATCGATCTGACCGGCGAGACCAGGCTGCTCGTGGACGGATCGACCGGCGACGTCAGCATCACCGCATCCGACGGGAAAGAGGCCATGGTGAGGCTGATCAAGAGGGTCCGCACGACGGACGAGGCCGAGGGACGGGCGCTGGCCGGTCGGATCAGGCTGTCTGTCGCGAGGGACGGTGCTGCGGTCAGGGTCAGCGTCAATGCTCCCGGGATCGAGTCGGATTACACGACTTCCCTGCTGATCACGCTTCCGGCTGCGGCCTCAATTCCGGTCGAGGTCGCAAACACACTCGGCGAGACCAGCCTCAGGGGGCTCCGCGGTGACCACCGGATCCTCAACGGCGAACAGATCGAGGTACTGGATCATACCGGGGCGATGCGGATAGAAAATCCCCGTGGTGCGATCAGCCTCAGGAATATCCGCGGCAACGTCGAATTGATCGATTACGCTAGAAACGCCGAATTGCGTGAAATCTCCGGCGCCGTGAGGATAGAGTCGAAGGGCGGCAACACCGTCATCGAACAGTCAACCGGCCCGCTCAAGGCAAGAATCAACGATGCGAGACTGGAGATCGACGGGCTCAGCGGGCAGCCCGCCACTTCGGACGAGGCGCTGGCGCTGATCGAGGAGTCACGAAACAGCCGGCTCGATTTAAGGAATATTCGCGGAGACCTTCGCATCAATGCTCTCAATACCAGGATCGGCATCGATACTCTGAGCGGCAATCTGACGATCGACAACTCCTCCGGTCGGACTGTCGCCAGCCACCTGACCGGCCAGGCCACGATAAAGTCGAAGGACGGATCGATAGAGATCGACGGTGTGACCGGACCGGTCGTCGCCCAGTCCTCACAGGAGATAATCATCAGGGACTTCCGCAGCTCGATCGATGCCTCGTCGCGGATCGGAAGGATTGAAATCTCCTCCGATGAGAAGATCACCGGCGCGATCAGAGCCGTCAGCGAAAAGGGACGTATTCGAGCCTCATTCCCCGAGGACTCGGCGTTCAAACTCGACGCAATGACCGAATTCGGGCGCGTCCGCATCAGGGGCTTCGAACAGCTCAACTACGCGCGCCGCGAAAGGACATCGGTTCAGGCGGCCAGCCTGACCGAACCGGTCGCGACCCTGACTTTCAGAACGGTCAGCGGCGACATTCAGATTCAGTCTTCGGGGACGGCCATCGCCGCCAGATAACACGATCGGAAAGTAATCATGGGAACAATTATCAGGATTCTCGCTCTTGTCAGTTCGATCGCCACAAGCGGCTACCTGCTGAGTGAAAGCCTCCGCCGCGGGATGATCATCGTTGCGACCATCCTCGGCATCCTCAAAATCATCGTTTTCCTGACATTCACCGCACTTCTGGTCTTCATCCTCTACCTTATCTTCACCAAAGACCGTTACCCGTCAGAAGAAACTTATTAGGCGCCCGCGCGCCTGCTCACAGGTCGGACACCATGCCATCGAACAATTACGAATTTCTGACCCAATGGAGAGTAGAAGCGCCGCGTGAACTGGTCTATGAAGTGCTCAAGCAGGGCGAGAAATATCCCGACTGGTGGCCCGAGGTATACCTGGCGGCGGTCAAGCACTCATCCGGCGATCCCGACGGCATCGGTGACCGCGTCGATTTCCATACCCGCGGCCGACTCCCCTACCAGCTGAACTGGACGGCCGAGGTGGTGCGCCATATCCGCCCTCATACGATCGAGATCAGAGCGACCGGCGACTTCGAGGGAACCGGGAAATGGACTCTCAGCCAGGCCGATTCAGGCACCGATATCCGCTTCGACTGGGTGATCAGAGCAGAAAAACCGCTCATCCGGCTCCTCTCCCCGATCCTCAAACCGGTCTTCAGCTGGAATCATCAATGGGCGATGTCGATCGGTTATCGGAGATTGCGCGAGGAGCTGGCCAGAAGATCCGCTCATCGGCCCGCTGAAAAATAGAAGGACGCCGACCGCTCGATCAGGTTGATCAGCGGCGGCGTCCGTTTTTCAGACTGATATTGAGATCCGGATCAGCCCTGCGGAGCGGGCTGTTCGGCCGCAGCCTTCGCCGCAGCCTCTTCCTTCTTCTTCTGCAATGCGGAAGCTTCGTCCGAGATCTTCTGAGCCATCTGGTCAAGCTCCTTGCGCTTGGCCTCTTCCTTGGTCAGCTTCTGACGCTCGCGATAAAGAAGTCCCTTGTAGAAAAGCGCGTCAACGTATTCGGGATCGACCGCAAGCGCCTTGTCGATGAACTCGAGCCCCCTGGTCACCGCCTCTTCAGCCTTCTTCTTGTCGGGCAGCGCTGCCGGATAGTCCATGTTCCTGTAGTGGAACGGATCGGTCGAACCTTTCTCGGCGTAGCGGGTCGTCTCGTCATATGAGATCGTCCAGAACTTGACCGCGATCGAGTAGTAGGTCGTAGCCTTGATCTCCTTGGTCGAGCAGGCTTCGTCTTCTGCCCGCTTGAGCAGCCACTCACGATTCATGTCCGCATTTCCGAGATCGTCGTAAATGGTCGCGATGTAGCTCCGGGCATTGTCGACGGTCTTGCAGTTCGAACCGGCCAGATCGATCGCCTTCTTGTAGACGTCCAGCGCCTCGTTGGCGACCTTGTCACGATCAGCTCCGGACAGGTTCTTGTAATCCTTGACCAGCGTGGCGCCGTAGTAGAGCCAGGCGATCGGATTGTTCCCGTCCATCTCGGTCGCCTCTTTGAAAAACTCCTGGGCCTCCTTCATACGACCCTGATTGTAAAGAATGGCGCCCTGATTGACCTTGTCCTTGGCGATCACCTTTTTGGCGTACTCGCATCCGGAGCCGAGACCTGCCAGGCAGACAACCGCAACCAGCATCAAAGGGGTTGCTAATTTACGGAAGACTTTCATAATTCTTTATGTGTTCTCCCCGAACGGTGAATAAATACTGATTAAATTGCGTGGCGGCGCCGCCGTGTAAATCAATCACGGCAGCGTCAGCCAGAAGAATATTCGGTCCGCACTTCGCGTCCGGGCAGTCAGCCCGGACACTGAATGCGACCGCATTTACTGCTCCAGATCCTCGATCTGCAGTCCGATCGGCTGTCCGCCGGCCTGCTTGACGATATCTATGACCTTGACGACCTCGCCGTAGGCCAGTGTGCGCGGGCCCTTGATGAAGACCGCTTTGCGGTCCGCAGGCCGTCCCGTGATCGCCGATTCGAGCTGGGCCTTGAGATCGTTCAGATCCCTCGCCTCCTGAGTGTTCAGTTTGTATCCGCCGCCGGTTCTCGGCACGGTCACCAGCAGGCTGAACGGATCCGGCGGAGCATCCCTCATCTCCTCGGGAGGCTTCTCCGGAATCTTGGCTTCGAATCGATGCGGTTTCTGCGGGCTGATGACCATGAAGATGATCAGAAGCACCAGCAAAACGTCGATCAACGGCGTGACGTTGATATAAGGGACAGCATCCTTGCCGCTGCCGCCGCTCATTCCCATGACATTCTCTCCTTGATGCTTTGGTTATTCCTCGTTGTCTTTCTTCTTGTCGACAACGAGTCCCAGCTGATCGTAGCCGGCCTCGCGAATTGCATCCACGACATTAACGACTTCGCCGTAATTGACGTTCAATCCGCCTTTGATATAAACCACATGCGGGTCGCTCGGCTTCAGTTCATCCATCCGCTTCTTGATCTTCTCAATCAGGTTGTCCTTACCCTGGATCAGATCGCGACCGATGTAGTAGGCTCCCTCCTGGGGGATAGCGACGACCACTGCCGTATCTTTTGTTATATTTGCGTCCTCTTCGGGGCTGCGGCCTCTCGGAAGAGTTACGGTGACGCCCGACTGAAGCAGCGGCGTGACCACCATGAAGATGATCAGCAGAACCAACATGATATCCACCATCGGAGTCACGTTGATTTCTGAATTAAAGCTGCTGTCAGTTCCGCCTCCTGACATTGCCATTGCAATTCCTCCTGACTACTTGATGTGAAACGGCCTCTCCGGCTTATTGGAGCGCGGCGATTCCCCGTCCGTGCAGCTTGAATCCGATGGAGACCGCGCCCGATCGATATCGGACGGGGGCGGTCTCCACCAGTCAGCAGCCTGGACGGAAGATTTCGTTACGCTCGTACTACTTTTTGCCGCGCTGTTTCAGGAAGTAGTCGATCAGCTCGGCCGATGAGTTGTCCATCTCGACGACGAAGTTCTCGACCTTGCTGGTGAAGTAGTTGAACAGCCACACCGCGGGCACGGCCACGAGCAGACCGAAAGCGGTGGTGAACAGCGCCTCGGCGATACCGCCGGCGACTGCGGAGATACCGGCCGTCTCGGCGGTCTTCATGCCCTGGAACGCGTTGATGATTCCGAACACCGTTCCGAACAGACCCACGAACGGAGCCGTCGAGCCGATCGTCGCGAGACCCGAGAGACCGCGCTTGAACTCAGCGATCTTGATCGCTGAGGCGCGCTGCTGGGCGCGCTTCGAGGCGTCGATGATCTCGCCCGAGATATCGCTCGAGAGCTGGTGCGAACGGAACTCCTGGAGTCCGGCGTTGACGACCATCGCCAGATGGCTCTTCTTGTACTTGTCCGAAAGGCTGATCGCTTCGTCGATCTTCTGGTTCTTGAGGGCGCCCGCGACCTTCGGGGCGAACTCGCGCGACTGGTTCTTGGCGGCGCTGTAGGTCAGATAACGCTCGACCATGATGGCGATCGACCAGATCGACATGATGAGCAGAATGACGATAACCGCCAGCGCGACGCCGCCGAGGTTGCGAACCATTCCCATCAGTGAGAAGTCGAAGGCCTGAGCCTCGCCCTCTGCGAGAGCGAAAGCGAAATTAGCAACTGCCAACCAGATCTGGCTAAGCAAGAGTGTCATGATATCGAAGTCCTCCAAAATGGTTGCTGAAAAGAATTTAAGTTGATTGCTGCCCGGCGGCGCCGACCGCCGGTCTTCGAGGGGGGCGAATGACTCGCTGAGCATCCGCTCCCTCTCGTTTCAGTTATGATAGACCCTGTCGGGATCCGATTGGTTCCCGGCCGCGCTGGGCGGCGTTAAAAGCTGTTTAATTGAGCGTAAAGTTGAAGGTCAGAACACCCTGGACCTTGACCGGCACGCCCGACAGCTCAGTCGGCTTGAAGAGCCACTGCTGCGCCGCTCTGAGAGCCGCATCGCGCAGGAGCGGATGACCGCTGATGACATCCGCCTCGATCACACGTCCCTCTTCCGAGATGGTCACCTGGACCTGGACGGCGCCCGAAGCACGGGCGGCCTTGGCGATCGGAGGATACTGCGGTTGAACGCGTCGCAGTGCGCTGCCTTGCAGCACGCCGCCGGAGACCTTGATCTGTTTGGGCGGCGGAGTCGGCGTCGGTTGCGGCGGCGGCGGCGGAGGAGGAGGCGGCGGCGGCGCATCATCGCCCCTGGCGCCGGCCACACCACCCGGAACGCCTCCGGGCTGCCCGCCCGGAACGCCACCCGGGACACCCGTGGAGACGGCGGAAACGACCGGTCTCGACGTCACTGTGGTCGGATCCGGGATCTTCTCGGGTGGTTTCTTGGGCGGAGTGAAGGTGGTTATTTCAGGAACGTTCTTGACCACGACCTGAGGCGCAGCCGGCGGAGGCGGTGCGGCCGGTGGCGGCGGCGGTGCGAGCATGGTGGCCACATCGAGCGCGTCCACCAGACCGGGGTTCATGTACAGAATCGTTCCCACGGCAATGCCCAGCAGTCCAATAACATAGATGACTGATGTGACGAAGAGGAACAACCCTGTTCGGGAGTTCTCCTTACCGTGTTTGGAAGATTCGATTAAGGTGTCGAACATGGCTTATCGCCCTCCCTTGACTTCAATGCCGATGGGTCGAGACGCTGACGGACTGTCCCGGCTGCCGGGTCAGGCCTGATTCGATAACGTCATCCCCTCTGGATTGCCCCCTTGACGGGCAGTCAACTGCACCGGAAGCGAGCAATCAGACGACTGCGAATATATCGAAAATGTTTTGATAACAGATGATCTGGTATTTTTTGATTGAGACTACGCCGACCTGCCGGCCCTTCAGCATCCTGACATCGTCCCGATCATCACCCCACCGCAAGGGGTGAGCCCGCAGGACAGATTTTTCCAAACATGAGCGAGTTGAATAAAGTGCAGTTCCGTGAAAGAACCGCGACCCGATCCAAGACCCTCGCTCTCGACACTGCAGGTTTTCGCCTTGAGCTTAAGTTATTAAGTGACGAAATTTTTACAACTAGTTTTGAAGGGTCAGCAACGTCGAGGAGTCTACTATCTGCCCGTTCTCTAGTCAAGACGTTTCGCAACTTTTGTTTTACCAACTCACCGCCGTCGGCTGCTGCGTTCGCGACCCTAACCGTCTTAATTACATGAGACCGGGATGATCGATTTCCCGGCGATCTCCGCATATCGCTAACTCGGAGACAGGACTATTTACCCTTCTTGCGCGGCTTGGTCGAGACGCCGGCGGCGGCGAGCATCGACTCCGACACGCCGGATGCGCCGGAAGCGGCCTGGGCGCCCGCCTTGGACGCGGCCGGAGCGCCGGCGACGGCGGCGCGGGAGCTGGCGCGCCAGTTCTCCCACCAGAGCATGATCGGGCTGGCGATGAAGATCGACGAGTAAGTTCCGATGATGATTCCGATGAAGAGCGTCCAGGAGAAGCTGCGCAGAACCTCACCGCCGAAGACGAGCAGCGCCACGACCGTCAGAAATGTGAGTCCGGAAGTGATCGTCGTCCGGGAGAGGGTCTGATTGATGGCGTCGTTCGAGACGACATCGAGCCCCTCGCGACGGCGCGTCCTCATCGATTCGCGGATCCGGTCGAAGATGACGATGGTGTCGTTCATCGAGTAACCGACGAGCGTCAGCAGGGCCGCGATGACCGTGAGATTGATCTCCCACTGCATGATGGAGAAGATTCCGAGGGTGATCAGCACGTCGTGGAAGACGGCGATCACCGCGCCGATGCCGAATCCCCACGACTTGAACCGGAAGACGATGAAGATCAGCATTCCGATGCACGAGACGATGGTCACGAGGATGGCGCGGTTGCGCAGGTCGGCGCCGACCTGCGGGCTGACCGCCTCGACGCTTCTGACGGCGGCCGGTCCGGCGAAGAAGTTCTGGTCGAGCGCCGCTCCGATCTGCGGCTCGATGCCGCCGAGGTTCTTGACCTCGGAGACCGATCCGATCAGACCGCCGCGTGTCTTCTCGCGGTATTCGACGATGTTTTTGGCGATCTCCCCGGCGCGAGTGGCGTCGATTCCGGCGCGTTTCTGCAGCTCGGAGGCGAGATCGTCGCTGCCCAGCCTGTTGAGATCGACCTTCGATTCGTTGCCGGGCGGGTTGAAGGTGGCCAGCGCGGCGAGAATCTTCTGCTTCCCGATGTCGGCATCGTCAGTCGCCTTGGCGGCCGTCACCGACTGCCCCTCCTTGACCTCTACCTTGACCAGATTGGGCAGCCTGACGAGGACCTCATTCTTCGGAGCCTGTCCGATGTCGTCGCCGACCGGCTGGAGGGTGATCTTGTTCGATTCGATCCCCTGGGCCGCTAGCGCGGACCGCAGCCTGTTAAGGTCGGGCGCCTTGTCGAACTTGACGCTGGCGAGGGTTCCGCCGGCGAAATCGACCCCCATGCTGAAGGGCTGCGTGTAGTCCTTGCCGTCGAAGACGCGGTAGAGGACCGAGCCGAGGCCGATCAGAATGAGTATCAGCGAGAGGCCGATGAACATCCACTTCCGGCCCAGAAAATCGTAATTAGCGTTTTTGAAAATCTCGATCATATGAAAAACGGTACTGAACTGAATGCCTTGTCGATCAGATGCTGATGGTGTCGGCGCGCCTGCCTCCGCGCGTCAGAGCCCAGGTGAACATCGTCCGCGATACGTAGACCGCCGTGAAGAGATTGGCGAGCAGACCGATCGTCAGCGTGACCGCGAATCCGCGGACCGGGCCGGTTCCGAAGAAATAGAGGAATGCGGCCGAGACGATGGTCGTGACGTGCGTATCGATGATCGTCACGAGCGCCTTTTTGAAGCCCGTATCAACCGCCGAGAGAACGATCTTTCCGGCGTGGAGCTCTTCCCTGATGCGCTCGAAGATGAGCACGTTCGAGTCGACCGCCATACCGATCA
>CALBSU010000656.1 GCA_937967285.1 uncultured Acidobacteriota bacterium | reverse complement strand
CACGCGGCGCGTCGAGTGCTCGCATGAGATCTGCCGCCCCTGCCAGTCGAAGGTGTTGCCGTTGCTGAAATTCGAGGGGTTCCTGAAGGTCGAGACATGACCGTCCTCGCCCAGCCAGCGATATTGAACGTTGTTCGGGATATCGCTCCAGACCAGAAAGTTGCCGGCACCGTGCCACGCGGGCCCCTCGGCCCAGAGCGTTCCGGTATGGATTCTCTGGATCGGCGTATTGCCGATCTTGTATCTGGCGAACCGTGGATCGAGGACAACGACATCCGGTTCCGGATACCTGACCGGAGGAGCCTGCCGGTCGTAGCGCCTGTCCTGACCGCTGACGGCGCCGGCGAGCCCCGCGGCGAGAGCGCCGGCAAGAAATCCCCGCCGGCCCGTGTTGAGTGGGTTATTGGACATGTTCTTTATCTCCGTCTGTTTGTTTTTGCGGTATCAGCGGATGAAATAACCGGACACCCGCCATTGCCCATCCGGGTCTTTCATCGGAGTTACAGTCTCGACTGCATTTCGTTTCTTCTCGAATTCGGTTTCGTATTCGATCACGACATATTCTCCGTCGGGAGCTCCCGGGAGTTCAGTGGCGTATTTTGTCGATTTCACTGCGCGGGATAAAGCCTTGCCGAACATTCCGCGCACCATCACGAGGGATTCGCTCCACTTCTCTTCGTTGACCGCATTTTTGAAGAGCGCGGCAGCCTGATTCCAGCTCCCGTCGAAGTCATCCGCATCGACCAGTTTGAGCCAGCCCTCGGCAGCGGTCACGGCATCCTGAACTGTTCTCTCCAGATCGTTCATCTTTCACCTGCCTTTCAAACGGGCGACTCAGTAGTCATCCCTCGAGGAGTGGGATACTCAGATGGTCGCCCCATAGTGCGTAACCTGAGACGCCCGGGTGAAATCCGTCAGCGCAGAAATGCTCGTCCCGCAGCCCATCGAGCATTGGCTGATGAACGACATCAGGGAGTTCGGCTGCCAGAGCGGCGAGTTCCCGATCCAGCCGGCGCGATCGGGCTCCGAGGAAAGAGCGCAGCCGTGCCGGCAAGGCCGGAAAGCTGTCGAGAGGCGGCGCTCCGGCCAGTACGATGCGGA
Organism: uncultured Acidobacteriota bacterium; assembly: GCA_937967285.1. GTDB lineage: Bacteria > Acidobacteriota > Blastocatellia > RBC074 > RBC074 > JADJXM01. The sequence continues at coordinate 8,669 of CALBSU010000656.1, read as the reverse complement.
CCGCGCCGAGTTCATTCCTGACCGCCCCGATGAGGCTGCGCATATCGGATTTCCATTTCTCGGGCGAATTCAATTCGATTGCATCATTGACGCCCAGCACGATAACGACACCGTCGGTTCTTCTGCCGCGCAGGTGCGGGACCAGCTCGTCGCGAACCTGCCGGGCATTGGCGCCGGAGCGTCCCAGGGCAAGCCATCTGACGGCTCGACCCTGCCGGCGATTGAGCGACCGGGCGATCTGCCCTGTCAGGGCCAGTCCGTGATCAGGAGCCCCGATCCCCGCAACCGGAGATTCGCCCAGAACAGCGATGCTCAGTTCAGGAGCGTCGCCGGGGACCAGCCCCTCGCACGGTCCGGCCGCCCCCGGCAACCTCGGGGTCGTCAGCCTGACCCACAGGCCCTGAGCCATCAGGATCGGCAAATGGAATGGATTGACCTCTTTGATCTTCAACGGAAGTATGCATGCACACGGTTGGCCGGCTTCGAATCGACTTCAACTATGATATCGACCAGCCCTCGCCCGGCCAGCGATCGCGGCACGCGGACGTTGATCTGATCGAGCCCCGGGAAAGCGCCCTGCGCGCCGGCGTAGAGAGTTTCGGCCGGCACGCCGCCGATCGTCACCCTGACGTTGCCGAGCGAGCTCCGATAGCGCAAGCCGGTGCCGAAGAGCAACAGATAGACATCCTCGCCCGCCGCTGTCAGGTCGATCGGCAGAGCGACATACGCGTTCCTGATCGAATCGAACTGAATCGCGCGTTCGTAGCTCTGCGAACCGTCCGCCCTGACGCGAAGGACCGACATGGCCGCCGGTCCGACGCCGTCGGCATTTGCCGAAAAGAGCCCCGGAGACACGTTATCGATCGCCACGCCGGTCGTCGAGATCGCCCCGTCGCTGTTGTAGATCGTCACCGTCCCCGATCCGCTGATCGTTCCCGGAGGGACCAGATAATTGACCTGTGTCGGCGATACGAAGAAGAGCGGAGCCAGCCGCTCTGCGCAGACTCCGTCTTTCACCTTGACTATCGTCCCGTTGAGTTCGAGCACAGGGCCGCCCGGCGCCTCCATCGGATAGAGCGAGAAGTTGGTCCCCCAGGCGGATACCAGTGAATCCGGCGCGATCGGGATCGGCTTGAGACTGCCGGAGGAGACGTTCGTCAGCCCCTTCGTTCCGCCGCCGAGATACGGGAAGAGGAACGAAAGCGCCGACCTTGTCACCGGCACGCAGTCGCCGGCCAGAAGTTCACGGACCGGCTGGCCGTCAGGCCAGAGCCCCATGTATCGCTGCTCTGCGCCGCCGTTTCCGAGCGCGACGCGCTTACCCGCCGGATCTCCATTGAAAGTGTATTCGGCCAGTGCGTCGAAGATGCGATAGATGCCGTAATGATCGAGCGCATTGACCTCCGTTCCGCGCGAAGGAGTTCCGTGCGACGCGTCCAGCCGCCCGCCCTGCCGCTGGTCGCTCCTCAGCATGATGAAATCCTTCTCGCTCGACGGCAGATTCACCCGGTCGAAGAGCTCCTTACCCATCCGGTGATCGCAGACTCCGTCATTCTCGAAAACCTGAACCACCAGCCTGGCATGCGACGGGAAATTGACGAAATCCCTGAGGCTCATCTGATAGTAATACCACGGAGCCATCGAGTAGAGCAGGAGCCCCTCTCGCCCCCAGCCTCTCCGCTCGATTCCACGCAGGGCCATGGCGAAGATGGCGGCGCCGCCGTATGAATGGCCGACATAACCGACCCGATCCAGATCGAAGGAGTCTCCGTACCGCTCAACCGCCTCGTCGAAACCGGCCCAGATCGTATCGTAACGCTTCTCGTGCAGCGACAGATCGCCAGACAGGATCTGAAACGGAGCATAGATCAACGCATAACCGCGGCTGACGATATGATCGACGAGCGCGCGGTATTCGTCAGGGTCGTTATTATTGTAGCCGGGCGCGAAGAAGATTACCGGAACCCGTCCGTCGCCCCCCTCCGGTCTGAAGACATAGACATTTTCGCGATCATAGAGCGGGCTCGGAAACTTGTCCGACCTGATCGCATATCGCCCGTTCGCCCCGAAGCCCTCGGTGATCGGAGCGAACGTCACATCCGCCCTGACGACCGCGAACAGTGCGACCTGCAGAGATAAAACCAGAATAATTTTCTTCATCTCACTGATTTTAACCGAGCGGGAGTGAAGTAAAAAGGTGAATGGCTGGGAACACTTCGTCCGCTTTGAAGGCGGGACCGCTACTTCGTTACTCGATAACTTTTTCTGGCGCGGACGGCGACATCCGTCCGGTTGACGCGAACGCGTAACTGATGGGCCTCTCCGTCGAGATTACCTTCGTCCGGATAGAACCCGAGCCGGTACTGGCGGCGCAATTCATCGACGACGAGACCGAAGGTTTCGGCAAGATCGGCGACATCACTCTGATAGAACCTTCCCGCCGAACTGTCTGAGAGGGACTGCAGGTATTCGGATGCCGATCGGTTGATGCGCTCGACTCTGCGCTGCCGCTGCTCGACGGCGCGTCGATTGCGCCGCTGGGGCAGCCTGTCGCCCCACGGGAACCGGTCGCGTCGCCCCCCGGCTGCCGGCATGCCCGTAGAATAGAAGACGCTGTAGATGAGCGTGTCGGATTCGGCCGCCGATTCGAGCAGCTCGCTGCTAGAAACCTGACTGCCGGCATCCTTTCCGTCGGTCAGAAGAATAATCGCCTTGCGGCCGGATACGCCGCGAAACTGGCCTTCGGTCACCTCCGCCACGGCGTCATACATCGTCGTCCCGATATATTCGCCGATCCGCGCGCGATCGACAGCGCGTTCGAGCTCCCTTTTGTCGCCGGTCAGCCTGCTGAGCACCTGAACACGATAATCGAAGCTGACGATCATCGCCCGGTCGACAGGCCGGAGCCGTGCCAGCATGAGACGAGCCGCTTTCTTGATATCCTCCAGCACAAGGTGCGTACTGCGACTCGTATCGAGCAGCAGCGCGATATTGATCGGCTCCTCGACGGATGCGAAGAAGGCCACCGGCCGCTCGACCCCGTCTTCGGACAGGCTGAAATCGTCTTTGCCCAGCCCGCTGACATATCTTCCCTGCCGGTCACTGACGATGACCGGAACACTGATCAGAGTCGTATCGATCCTGACAGTCGAGTCCTCAGCCGGCGTCTGCCCCGATGCTGCAATCGGCGCCACGACGGCAAGAATTATCACGATTCCGGCAATCTGCGAGATTCTTGTCACTCCACCCGCTCCTTCTCAGAGTTAGAAAACCGTCTAATTTCGCGGATGAGAGTTTCGACGCACGGAATCGGCGCCCGGTCTGAATTTTTTCAGCCGGCACCGGCCGGACGCATGCGCCCGATCGCCAGCAGCAGAGCCAGAATTATCGGAAGGATAATGATGATTCCCGTGATGCCCAGTTCCCTCTCGCCGATCAGGAAGGTCATGAAGAGGTTGAATCCGAGGACCCCGAAATAGAGTCCGATCGGACCGACAGCCTTGAACCGGTAGTCCATGACTCCCGCCGGTCGTCGCTCTGCTTTTCGCCAGAGGACCCGTTCGAGCAGGATGTAGAGCCTGAGTATCGCCAGGCAGACGAAGAACCAGCCGAAGAAATTGGCCAGCGTGATGCCGTGATAGCTGCCTCCGTCGGGATAATAGTAGATCTTGCCGAGGAACCAGCGGTCTCCGAGCAATGCCACGGGGTCGATGATGATGTCCAGATAGGTCATCAGAAAGGCTGCGATCAGAGTCGTCGACCACTTGTTGCGTACCGGCTCGGCATCCGCGACCTGCAGGTCCCACGCTCCCGCCCTCAGACGCCCCCTCAGAATGATCGCCATCTCCCAACTGACATATGACAGAAACGTGAAGGATAGCGAGTCCATAAACGGCACGCCGGCGATCCATAACTCCCTGTCCGAGGTATTGTTGATGTAGTAGTAGAGTCCGAAAGGAAAGCCTGTTCCGGCGACCGCGGAGCTCCACTCGCTCAGAAACGCCACGAGATACGCGAGAACCGAGAAGAGCGCCGTCCGCTTCCAGCCGATATGCGTTATGGCCAGAAAGAGGAAGCAGGCCAGAAAGACGAAGACGTACGGCCGGTAGGCCACGGTGGAGAGAAGGAGCCGGAAAAATTCGAGCATCTGATGTGAATTGAGGGGCACGGCAATCCGCCGCGCCCCCTGAAATTATTTGACCCTCTTGAGTTTGACGATCCTGCCGACGGCCATCCATTCCTCGACATAGAGATTACCGGCCCGATCCCAGCAGATCCCGTGAGGAGCGATGAACTGGCCGTCGAGCCATTCCGATGAAGGCACCCTGTTGGTGGCACGCTTTTTCGGATCGACATTGTCGCCGAGGTGTGTGATCAGCCTGTTGCGCTTGTCCAGGATCGTGACGCGACCGGCCAGGTCGCCGACGGCGAGATCCGATCCCATGATATGCAGCGTCGCCGGCAGTCTGAGCAGATCGTTCTCGACGCCGTCGAGCGTCCTGAGGTGCCGGCCTTCGAGCGAAAACCACTGCAGCCGGTGATTGGCGCGGTCGGTCACCAGCACCGTCGGAGTCTTCTCGCGGGTATCGACGATGATCGCGTGCGGCGTGTTGAACTTGCCGTCCTCCTTGCCCTTTCCGCCCCACGAACTGACATGCTCGCCCTTCGCATTGTAGCGGTGGATGTAATTCTGGCCGTAACCGTCCGTAACGTAGAATTCACCGTTCGGCGCAAACGCGATGCCGGTCGGCTTGAACTCTTCTTTCTTCGAGTAGACGCCGGAAAGTTCGGGGTATCCCTTGACCCAGACCACCTGCCCGTCGAGCGTCAGCTTGGCGAACTCATTGCGACCGAGGTTGGTCAGGTAGATGAATTCATCGCCGCCCTCTTTCCGGATCTGCATGCCGTGAGTGCCGCCCTTCCACTCGGCGCCCATCGACTTGATGAAATTTCCGTCCCGGTCGAAGACTATGATTGCGTTTTCGGTATCGGTATTGACGTAAACGCGCCCCGCGGAGTCTATCTGGACCGCGCCGTGAGTGCTGCCGAACTGCATGCCTTCCGGCAGCCTCCCCCATCCGCTGACCCATTCATATTTATGCTTGCCGGCCCCGAGCACCAGCGGGTTCGACTGAGCATTGACTCGAACGGCATCGGAAAACAGGCACGAGGCGACCAGACCTGATCCGAGCCCGGTCAGAAAATTCCTGCGGGAGAGGCCATCGACGGTTGACGACATCAGTAATCCTCCAGTTTAGATCCGTTGGCAGTTGTAATCCGTTAGGCAAATCAAACGATGCAGGGTCGGGATCAGTCGCCCGATTCAGCCCGCGTTGCCGGCATCTCGGGAAGATCCTTCTCGAGATATTCATTATCAGACGGCGGGGCCGTGTCAAGAGTCGCGGCTTTCTTCCCGGATCTGGCACGACGCGAGAACCAGGCCGCCACGTCGTCGAAGATCGAATAGGCGACCGGAGTGACAAGCAGCGTCAGCAGCAGCGACAGGCTCTGTCCGCCGATGACGACGATGGCGATCGATCGCCGCTCCTCGGCTCCGGGGCCCGTTCCGAGGGCAAGCGGCGTCATACCCGCGACCAGCGAGAGGGTGGTCATGAGGATCGGGCGCAGCCTGTCACGGTTGGCCTGGATGATCGCATCGTAGCGCTCCATGCCCTTTGCCCGCAGCCCGTTCATGTGGTCGATCTGAAGAATCGAGTTCTTCTTGACGACACCGAAGAGGACCAGGATGCCGAGCGCCGAATATAGATTGAGCGTCTCGCCGAAGGCCCACAGCGAGATCAGCGCGAAAGGAATAGCCAGCGGCAGACTGAGCAGAATCGTCACCGGATGGATGACGCTCTCGAACTGCGACGCCAGAATCATGTACATGAAAGCGATCGAGAGCAGAAATGCGATGATGAACTCGAAGAAAGTGTTTTCGAGTTCACGTGCCTTGCCCGAGACATCCGTCGTGTATCCCGCCGGCATGTTGAGTTTCGCGGCTTCGGCGCGAATCGCCGCGATCCGGTCGGCCAGCGCGTACCCGGGCGCGACGTTGGCGCGCAGCGAGACCTGACGCTGGCGGTCCATGCGGTCGATTCGCGACGAGGCATCGGATTCACGAAGATTGACCACGTTGTTGAGCCTGACCAGACCGACCCTGGTCGACGGCACATAAAGCTGATTGATCGCGCTGGTGTCGCGGCGGTCGTCGAGCTTGAGGCGAAGCTGAACGTCGTAGTCTTCGTTCATGTTCTCGTCGCGGAACCTCGAGACACGTTCGTCGCCTCCGACCATCAGCCTCAGCGCATTGGCGATATCGGTCGAATCCACGCCGAGGTCCGCCGCGCGGGCGCGGTCGATCTCGACGCGCAGCTCCGGCTTGTCCAGCTTGAGCGTCACGTCAGCATCGACCAGTCCGAGTTGAGGCGCCAGTTCGCGGAGTTTATTGGCATACTCCGCCAACTGGATCAGGTCCGGCCCCTTGAGCGCGAAATCGATGTCGGAGAAATTGCCTCCGCCGAGGTTGATCGTCTCGGGATTTCTGACGGACGGGCGGAGATGCGTGTACTTACTCAACTGACGGCGGATCTTCTGCTGTACGTCACGGGCCGAATAGTTGCCGCGGAAGACCGCCAGCGGCTCGCCATGCTTGAGCCCGTTCCAGAACTTGGTCAGATTGATGGTCCGCTCCTCGTGCGGCGGAATCCGGATGAAGATCCGCGCCGAGTTGACCGATCCCGAAAAGAAGCTGCCTGCGGTTCCGAGAATCAGCCTCACTTCCGGCAGCTTGCGCAGCTCGCCCTCGACCACCCGCATGGCCTCGTCCATCGCACTGAGGCTCGTTCCCTCCGGAGCATTGAGGTTGATGTTGAACTGGGCCTCGTCGATGTTGCTCGGGATGAAGTCCTGCTTCATCGCTGAGTAGAGCGGGATCGACGAAAGAATGACCAGCAGGGCCAGCAAAGCGACCGCCACGCGATGCCTCAGAACCAGTTTGAGAAGGAATGTGTAGGCGTCGTCGACATATCGATAGAAACCGCGTCTCGATGCCGGCGAACTGTGCGACTCACGGGCCTTCTCGGCGTCCCGCGCCAGCAGTCGGGCGCTCATCATCGGCGTCAGCGTGAACGAGACCAGCAGGCTGACCATGATCGCCACCGCGGCCGTGATTCCGAACTGATAGAGGAACCGGCCGGAGATCGACGACATGAACGAGACCGGCAGGAAGATGACGACCAGCGAGAGCGTCGTCGCCATGACGGCCAGACCGATCTCCTGGGTCGCCTCTTTGGCGGCCGTCTTCGGATCCATCTTCTTCTCTTCGATGAAGCGGAAGATGTTTTCGAGGACCACGATGGCGTCGTCGATAACTACGCCGACCATCAGCACCAGCGCCAGCATGGTCACGCTGTTGAGCGTGAAGTCGAGAGCGCGCATCATTCCGAAAGTCGAAATGACAGAGGCCGGAATCGCAATTCCGGCGATGATCGTCGACCGCCACGAACGCATGAAGAGCAGCACGACCAGACAGGCCAGGATGCTGCCGAGCACGAGGTGATTGTTGATCTCGTGCAGCGCGTTGCGGATGTAGGCCGACTGATCGATGATCACCTCCATCTTGACATCCGGAGGGAGCAGCTTTCTGGCCTCTTCGAGGTTCTTCTTGACGTCGTCGATGACGGCGACAGTATTCGAGCCGGTCTGGCGGACGACTTCAAGGGTTACCGCCGGGACTCCGTTGAGCCGCGAGAGCGACCGCATCTCCTTTGTCCCGTCCTCGGCGTATCCGATATCCCTGATCCTGACCGGGGCGTTGTTGATGCTGGTGACGACCAGATCATCGAACTTGGCGGGATCGAGCACACGGCCCATCGTCCTGAGCACGACTTCGCGTCGCCCCTCGTCGACGTTTCCGCCGGGAACGTCCGCGTTCTGCCTGACCAGAGCCTGACGGACCTGCGTGATCGGAATCCGGTATGCCGCCAGCCGGTCGGCATCCACCCAGACATTGATCGCACGGTTGAGTCCGCCGTTGATGCCGATCTCGCCGACCCCGACCGATCTCTCGATCCGCACCTTGACCACCTTGTCGGCCAGCTCGGTCAGTTCCCTGATCGAGCGGTCGCCCGACAGAGCGATCGTCATGATCGGTTCCGATTCGCTGTTGCGCTTCTGGACGACCGGCGGATCCGTGCCGGGCGGCAACTCACGCAGCACCGACTGCACTCTGTCTCGGACATCCTGCGCCGCAGCCTCGATGTCCCTGTCGAGATTGAATGTGGCGATGACGAATGACCGTCCCTGGCTCGAAATCGAGCGCAACTGCTCGACGCCCTCGACGGTGTTGACCACCTCCTCGATCGGCTTGGCCAGCAGCGACTCGGCCTCCTCCGGCGAAGCGCCCGGCAGGGACATCCTCACCGTCACCGACGGTATCTCGATCGACGGAAAGCGATCCACCCCAAGCTTGAAGTAGCTGGCGGCGCCGACCACGACCAGCGCCAGGATGATCATCGCCGCGAAAACAGGACGCTTGATGCAGATTTCGGCTAGTTTTTGCATATCAGGATTACGGGATTAAATTTTGATCTGTCGCAAACTTAAAGACGGTCGGGGTCAGGATCGAGTTGCAACTAATTCTTGACCGATAAATTCTTTCCGCCCAG
>CALBSU010000655.1 GCA_937967285.1 uncultured Acidobacteriota bacterium | reverse complement strand
CCCAGTCGATCGTCCTTTGCCTCGAGCGGGCCCGCCGCGACATATTTCCCTGAATCCAGATTGCGACGGATGTCCCAGAGATGGGCGTTCTGAAGCTCAGGCGAACCGGCCGCGGTCCATTTCGGCCCCTTCCTGAGGAAGACCAGGTAATGGCGCGCCATTGTGTATTTCGGATTCGGATTGTTCTTCAGTTCGTCCAGGGACTTCCGGCCGATCCCCTTCGGAGCCATCCAGTTGGTGAAGTTCAGCTTGAGCCGGCCGGCGATGATCGCCGGATCTTTGGCCGCCAGCGCCTCCGCCTCCTCGATCGATCCGACCCTGAAGACGAAGATCCCGCGCAGATCGCCGTCGCCGACCATCGGCCCGGCCGCGACCAGCTTCCCTTCCCGTGCCATGCTGTTGATATTGGCCATGTGGCCTTGCTGGATCTTCTGAGTCTCCGGCGTACTCTCGGCGGTCCATTTCGGCCCCTTCTCGAGCATTCCGAACTGATACAGGTCGAGATCGAATTTTGGAGGATTGGCTGGAACTTGATCCTGAACTGTGAACGAACGGCTGATTGCCTTTCCACCGACCTGATCGAAGCTTCCCGCCTGCAGGCCCCGCGGCCTGTTCTGCGCAGCTCCAGTCAATAACAGCAGGCACAGGCATGCGATTATTACGGCAGAATATCTGACACTTCTCTCGAGACCCGCTCTGCGCGTGTTGATTGCTTTCATATGCTACCTCCCTGCAACTCCTGATTGAAAATTATCAGACTTCCTTGTAGACCCATGCGCCGACTATCGCGGCCAGCACCGACTGGACCAGTTCCCAGCCGATCGCCAGCCACGTCGCACCGGTTGGAAAGAAACCCATCATGTTGTTGAAGAAATTCATGTAGAAGAAACTGAAAAACCAGACGAAGAGCCCGGCACAGACAGCCGTTTTGACGCCGGGCCCGAATCTCGGCCGGATCGCGGCATACAGATAGACCGTCACGATCCCAACCAGAAACATGATCACCGTTGCCTTGGCGATGAAATCACTTCCCATCTCGGGAAGATTGAACTTCTTCGTCATCTCCTCGACGTCCTTGCCTATCACTGCATAATTGAGCGTTGCTTCGCCGATGTTGTAGACCACTCCGGCAGCCAGCCCACCCAGCAAGACTCTTCCATGATTGATCTTTCCCATTGGTTTCCCCTTTGTCATCCTCGAGCCTGAAACGACGGCCCGTTCGGACGACGATTCGGAATTTGACCGCTGAACCGGCGCGATGTGGCTCCGCGCAGGCATTAGACTCCTCATTAAGGATTATTACTGATTTGCCCGCGCTCGGTTCCCACTTTTTTTTCAGGTTTTAACTAATCAGCCTGAAATGGAGAGGGGAAATTTCGACTGTCCTAACAGGATTTGCCGGGATTGACGGGATAATATTGAAAAATCCTGAGTCTTTTACAGGGAATTTCGAGGCAAAAAGGCCGCTTCATACCCCTGAATCATTCCTGTAAGCCCTGACAAATCCTGTTAATCCTGTCGAAAAAAATCATACCGGGCGTGGTTTTTCACAATTCCCTGATCCGGATATTCCGGAATTCGACCAGCGAGCCGTGACCGAGAAAGCCGATATGGCCCGATTTCCGCCTCAGGCCGGGATGTTTCGCGAGCACGGACTCCTCGCGGACGTTCGCCAGATCGGCGTCGAGGATGATCACGCCGTTGAGCGTGATGCGGATCCGCGAGCCGTCGGCCATGATCTCTTCCGTATTCCATTCGCCGGCCGGCTTGAGGAATCCCGTCCGCGCGGGGATCACGTCATAGACCGATCCGTGATGCTGCTCGGACTTGATCTTGCCTTTGTACTTTTCATGGCCGTCGTCGAGGATCTGGATTTCCATGCCGACGTAGGCGGCATCGCCTTCACGCGGGGTGCGAATTCCGACGCCGTTGTTGCCGCCCGGTTCGGTGCGGAACTCGAAGCGGAAGATGAAGTTGGAGTATTCCTTTTCGGTCAGCAGGTTGCCGCCTCCGTCGAGCGGGCAGACGAGAACGCCGTCACGGACAACGTAGCCCGGGCCGCGCCCGCGAATCAGCATCCAGCC
>CALBSU010000654.1 GCA_937967285.1 uncultured Acidobacteriota bacterium | reverse complement strand
GCCGGATTGTTCTCCGCGATGAAATCGAGGATCTTGGCGGCGGCGACGTAGCTGCGCTGAGCGAGCCACAGCTCCGACTCGGGCGATGAGTTTCTGGCCGACTGGCGATAGAACTCGACTGCGGCGTAGAGCGCCTCCTCGACGCGGTCGGGATCGTCGAGCGTGCTCGCCTGTTTGCTGGTCACTTCCGCCAGGCCGAACAGGACGCGGGCATTGTTCGGACGTTCTTTGAGAGCCGATTCGAGGACCGTCCTGGCTTCGGCATACCTGCGCGTCTTCATCATCTGATCGGCCTCGACGATCATGGCGACCAGCTTCTCATCGGCGTTTGAGATGGTCGGCGGCGGCGTGGGAGCCAGGGTAGCCTCGGTCCGGATCTGCCTGTAGCGCGCCAGCCGCTGCTCGTACTCCTTGAGCCGCTGCGACTCCCTCTCGAAATCGATGTTCTTGAGGATGCTCGAATAGTAGTCCCGGATGTCAACACCGACCGGCTCGAAGGCCTTCATCTGATCGTAGAAGTGGTAGACCAGCACGGCGCCGCGATCATAAGCGAGGCTGAGCTGATAGATGGCCTCGTCCTCCGGGCTCGTTCGGCGCGCGGCGACTCCAAGAACATCCATCCGTGCATCGGTCGCGCGAACGATCGAATCGGTGATCAGATAGTACGCGCTCTGCTGCGCATACTCCTGATCCAGACGTTCGCCTCGGCTCTCCATCAACGCTTTGAGATCATTCCTCACCCCTGCGACTTCCCGAATCTGCTTTTCGGTCAGCGGATCGATAACGAAAGACAGGAATGCGCGGCGCATGGCCTCGATATTCGGCTCGGTCGTCGGTCCGAGCAGAAGAAAGTAGACGTCCCGCACGACACGCAGATTGGCTGACCCGGAGGAATTGAAGAGGTCGGGCAGGATGACGAACTGCCGGACCCGGTTCGGCACCTCGAACGGGGTTTCCTGCGCCGCCGGATTCTGCGCGTTCTTATCGTTCTTTGAGTTCTTCTTCTCCTGCTTCGGAGGCGGCGCCGTCCGTCGCGGAACGAAGAGCGGCGGCAGCTCCAGCACCGGAACCGTGTGCAGATAGGTCAAAACGCTGCCGAGCGCATTGCCGGCCGGCTCGCCGTAAGTCAGTGCCGCCTTTGTGAAGATCTCGGTGTATTTCGGAAGCAGCCTTGAAAACCGCGTTTCGCGATAGAACTCCTCGAGCAGGAGCGCGAAATCGGTGATCTCCCTGACGTCCTCGGGCAGTCGCTCGGCCGCGACATCCAGAGTGAAGGCCGGCGGATCCGTCAGCGACAACGCAAGACTGAGATAGGGTGCCACCGCCGCCGCATCCGTCTTGGATCCGCGGTGCGCCTGAAAATGGTTGCGCAGCTTGCGCACGATCTCCGGATTGGTCGCTTTGAGATCCTCGCGGAGTTGCAGACGAAGCGCCGAGAGCGGACGGCTCGCCGGCTCGTAATCGTATCCGGCGATATTCAGCGCGGCCATCATGACGATGATCCGGCGATCGACCCCGACGTAGGTGTTGACGTCCTCGAGGGTCAGATTCGGGCGCTGGGCGAGCGGGATCTTGCGACGATCGACCGTGGGCGGAGCCTGCGTTCCGGCCGGTTCCTGCGCCGCCGCCAGGTCGAAGTGAGCAGCGATAACAAACATCACCGCCAGGATCATAGGTAATAAGGACAAATGCTTTTTCATCTTCGGATCAGGTCCCCGTCACCGTCGAATCCGGCGGCGGGCTCCTTTGATAATGAGATATTGCGCCCGTATTTGCGCCGGTATGAGCGGATCAGATGGAGCATCAGCGGATAGGAGATCAGCCCGCCCGCGGTCGAGAGGATCATCGATCCGACGGCGAACGGCAGCAGTTGACGCCACTGGCCGGCGAGCTGCCGCCAGAAATCCATTCCCGCCAGCGCAGCCAGCGAGACCTCGGGAAGCTCCATCGGAGGACCGCCGACGATCGAACGGCCGAGCCCCCAGGCCGCCGCAATGATCGGCCCCATCGTCCACGGATTGCTGATATACGAACCGCTGATGATCGCCAGCTTGTTGAACTTCCAGATGAACGCAACCAGCGCCGCCAGCAGCGTCTGCAGGCCGACGAGGGGCGAAAAACCGAAAAAGATCCCTATCGCAAACGCCAGCGCCACTTTTTCGGGCGGGTCGTCCAGATTGAGCAGATTCCGTATTGCAGATCTCAACATATTGGGAGTGGGCTCACGCTCCGTCTGATTGTCTGGGGAGAGTCAGAATACCATACGGGCGGGCTTATTCATACCGAAGCGCCGTGATCGGGTCCAGCCGGGCCGCCTTCCACGCCGGCCAGAGCCCGAAACCGACGCCGAGTCCCACCGAAACGAAGAATCCGACCAGCGGCGCCCAGAGCGGCACGAACGTCGGCAGAATCAGCTTGACGATCTCAGCCGCCAGCCAGCCGAGCAGTATGCCGAGGATCCCGCCGAGCCCGGTCAGCGTCGCAGCCTCGACCAGAAACTGCAGGACGATATCCTGCTTCCTCGCCCCGATCGCCTTGCGGACCCCGATCTCCTTCGTCCGCTCAGTCACGCTCACAAGCATGATGTTCATCACACCTATCCCGCCGATCAGCAAGCCGACGCTCGAAATCGCCACCATCAGCAGGAAGATCCCGCCCGTGATCGATTTGAACTGGTCGATGATCCCGCTCGAGGTCTGGATTCCGAAATTGTCCGGCTTGTTGTAGGGTACCTTGCGCCGCTTCCGCAGGACCTGCTTGATCTCGTCGACGGCCGCATCGATCTTCCCCGGATACGACTGGGCGATGACGAAGTTCTCCTTTACGTTCGGATAGATCTTGCGGATCGTCTCGTATGGAATATAGACCGCCCGGTTCTCGTTTCCCGGATCGTCCGACGGCTGGATGAAGCTGTCGCGCTTCTTGAGCACTCCGATGACGGTGTAGTTGCGACCGTTGATCGTGATCGGCTGTCCCAGAGCATTGAAATTCGGGAAGAGAGTGTTGGCCACATCCCGCCCGATGACGCAGACATCGGCTCGCGTCGCGTTCTCTCCCTCGGTGAAGAATCGCCCCTCAGTCACCTCGGTGATGCCCATCCGGAAATAAGACGGGAAGAGCCCCTGCACTGTCGAGTTGACCATCTCGGTGTCGCGATACCTGATCTTGACACGTTCGGCCATCGGCCCGGCAAGAAAGTCGACAGGCGACATGACCGCCGCGACATTCTCGACGCTCGGGCATTCCGCCTCGATCGCCAGCGCATCCTCCCCGCTGATCGGCTTGCGCATCCGCTCTTCCGCCGACGGGTTGAAGTTGAATCCCGGATCGAATTTGAAGATGTAGATCGAATTGGTGCCGAACGACTCGATCTCCTTCGCGACGCTGGCGTCGATGCCTGAAACGAAAGCCGCAATGACGATCACCGTCATGGTTCCGACCACCACTCCGAGAATGGTCAGAAATGAGCGCAGCTTGTTCTGCATCAGCGTGTCGAACGCGATCCAGACGTTTTCAAGAAGATCGTGATAGTTGCGCATCTCTTTCTACTATTGCATCACTGCGATTTTGATGAATATTCAGACCGTGCCTTAAAAGACACGGCTAAATTCAGCTGCCGC
>CALBSU010000653.1 GCA_937967285.1 uncultured Acidobacteriota bacterium | reverse complement strand
TCATGTGGGTCCGCGCGCGGATCGTCGGCGGCAAGACGCTGCACTGGGGACGCGCGTCGTGGAGGCTCTCGGACCTCGACTTCAAGGCCGCCGGCCATGACGGCTTCGGCGAGAACTGGCCGATCACCTATCGCGATCTAGCGCCGTATTACGACCGCGCAGAGGAGTTCATCGGCGTCTGCGGAGCCAACGACGGCATCTGGCATCTGCCCGACGGCAAACTGCTGCCGCCCTTCCCTCTCGTCTGCCATGAACAGATAGTCAGGCGCGGAGCGGAGAAACTGGGGCTCAGCGCGGTCGTCATGCGCATGGCCATGCTGACCGCGCTCAAACCGATCCACGCCAAGACCGGACGCGCTCAGTGCCACTTCTGCGGCAATTGCCAGGAGGGCTGCGACGTCGGGGCGATGTTCAACTCAGTGGTCTCGACGCTGGCCGCCGCCGCGCAGACCGGGCGCATGACGCTCCGCCCCAACTCGATCGCACGGCACATCATCGTCGATACGAACACGTCAAAAGCCAAGGGCGTCGCCTTCGTCGACCGCGTCACCCGTCGAGAATTCGAGGCCTTCGCAAAGGTCGTCATCGTCGCCGCATCGACGCTCGAATCGACGCGGCTCCTGCTCAACTCGAAATCCCGCCAGCATCCGAACGGCCTCGGCAATGAACACGACGTGCTCGGTCGTTACCTGATGGACCATATCGCCGGTTCGCACGCCTCGGGCAACCTCGAGGAGTTCACGGGAACCGATCCGATCAACTGGGACGGGAAGTTCTCCGGCATCTACATCCCGCGCTTCCGCAACCTCGACGCGCGAACGAAACAGTCCCGTTTCATCCGAGGCTACAATCTGACGCTCTGGCCATCGGTCGGTATCTACCCCGGAAACGCCGGCTCGACTCCCGGCTTCGGCAAGCAGTTCAAAAAGAGGGTGCGGGACGACTATCCGACAGGCGTCTACCTCGGCTCGGCCGGCGAGATGCTCCCGCGTCGTGAAAATCGCGTCGAACTCGATCCCGACGGAGTCGTCGATGCCTGGGGTATCCCCGTCCTCAAATTCCACGTCCGCCACTCTGACAACGAACGCGAGATGGCCAGAGACGCCGCTCAGGCCGCAGGCGAGATCCTCGAAGCCGCCGGGGCGAAGAATGTCGGGACCGAGGCCGGCCTGATCTCGCCCGGCCGGATGATCCACGAAATCGGGACCGCGCGCATGGGAACCGATCCGAAGTCATCCATGCTCAACGGCTTCAACCAGATGCACGCTGTGAAGAATGTCTTCGTCACCGACGGCGCGTCATTCACCTCGTCCGCTAACCAGAACCCGACGCTGACAATCCTCGCCCTGACCATCCGCGCCTGCGACTATCTGGTCGATGAGTATAAAAAGGGAAATCTTTAGGAGTGCGGAGCGCGTGCGGCCAGGATTTCTCGTTCATAAAGCCTCCGGTACTGAGGTTCCGGGTGGCCTGTCAGCGGATATTATCAGGTGTTTTTGTACCGGGCAAACATAATGACGAATTAAGATATTCAGCTAAAACAAAACGGCGCCCGAAGACGCCGTCATCTTATTTCCAGAAAAGCGGAGCGCGCGCGC
>CALBSU010000652.1 GCA_937967285.1 uncultured Acidobacteriota bacterium | reverse complement strand
CACGTCGACCATCGTCGCCTCGCCGGTGACGATGAAGAGATAGACGACGGCCAGCAGCGCCTCGTAGATCAACAGAGCGATCAGCACGACCGCCCAGTTCGAGAAGACCTTGCGCGCCGCAGCGCCGATCGATTCGAAGATATCCCTGATCATCCGTCCCCTCTCACCGTTTTCTGTCGATGATGCTCATTTTCAGGTTGGATGTATTCGCCTGAACAGTCGGCTCGTACATCAGTTCGGCCCGCGCCGGCGCGACCTTGAAATCTCCCGGCACGATCACCCGCAGCGCATACTGGAAGGTCGCATCCCCGTCGAAGTAGTTGTCGAAGATGACCGTCCGCTGATCGCGGAATTCGCGGTTGCTGTACCAGTCGCTCCAGCGCCCCTCGGTATAGTTGAGATTGATGCCGCTGACGCGCTCGATCTGCTCGCATCCGGCCGGGATCGGATCCTCGATCATCAGGTAGCGCCCCTTTGAGCCCTGCAGGCTCAGCCGGACGACGATCAGATCGCCGGAAACGAGATCTCCCGTCAATGGCTCGACCGCCCATTTCGGCTTGCCGTTCGTCTCGGTTACACGGAGCCGCATGTACTGCCGCGTCATCCGCAGATTCTGCGTCGACTGCGCCGGGATGTTGTCGCCGCGCGTGAAGTATTCGAGCGCCGCCGAAGCGTACAGTACCCCCGAACCGCGCTTGACTACCCGGACCTGATTCGATCCGGCCAGCTCGGTCCCCTTGCGTTCGATGACGAAGCTCTGCCCGCCTGCCGCCTCGGCCGCGGTGACGCGCTTCGTCAGCACCTGCTCGCCGTTGAGCCAGACCTCGACCGTGTAATCGGCCGACAGTTCCCTGCTCGACTTGATGTAGTCGGTCAGACCGTAGATGGCGAATGCCGTGTGCTTAGTCGTCGCCCAGAAATAACCGTTATGACGATTGTTGACCAGCCACCGGGCGGCTTTCGGAAGCAGTTTGCTCTGCGGGTTGATCTGAGCGAGCGCCTTGATCGAGAGCGCAGTCGCCTCGAGGCTGACATCCTCGCGATATTCGAGCATCGCCCGGAGCCTCGACTCCCAGTGGGCGTCGAACTCCGATGTCCGGGCGGAGCGTTCGATCTCGACCGCCACCTGACGGGCGCGATCCTGATCGCCCTTCGCCTTGAGCCCGAGAGCCAGCAGCGCGCGTCCGTATGGTTGCAGAGCGTTGCGCTTCGAGAAGAGATCGTTGAGATACTTCGCGTCGGCCTCGCCGCTGACCGTGTATGCATAGATCAGATACGCCCGCGATTCGGGATCGATCGGCTTGCCGTCCTCGAGCTTGCCGGTATCGATCAACTGGCGGAGCTTATCGCGTCCGCGGGTGAGCCGGTAATTTTCGACTCCGTATCCGGCGCGCAGAGCCATCGCCATGCCGTCGACGACGTAGGCGGTCATGAACGGATCGGTCTTGTCGTCCTTCCACCAGCCCCATCCGCCGTCGGAGTGCTGGTATTCGTAGAGCCTGTCGAGCCCGCGCTGGACCTTCTTCGGCAGATCGTTGGTCTGCCTGATCGTCGTCGATTTGACATCCTTGAGCGCCTGCGCCACCACGACATTCGGGATGAAGCTCGACATCGTCTGTTCGGTGCATCCGTAGGGATACCCGGTCAGATAATCGAGCGCGCCGAAGAGCGACGCCGCGACCGACGGCGCGGCCTCGATGCGCAGCGACCGGGCCTGCAGGTTGGCTGCCGGCGGAAGATTGAGCGTGAAGGTCTTCTCTTCCGAGTCGCCAGAGAGCGTTTCGGAATCGCCGATCGTCTGCTTCAGTCCGACCGGCACGATCGGCAGGCCCAGTTCGATGCCGTCCGATTCGGTGTTGGTCTTCGCGGTCGCCAGCAGCGTCACGCGGCCGACCTGCGAGGCGAAGATCCGCCAGTCGATCCGCTGCTCGCCGCGCTTGAGCACCGTCACGGTCTGCTGCGCCTGGTCAAGCAGGCTGGCGCCCGAGACCTTCAACTCGATCTGCGCTCCCTTGTCGTCATCAAGGTAGTTGTGGACGATCCCGGAGACCGTCACCACATCGCCCTCAGTCATGAAGCGCGGCGTCTCGAGCCGCAGGATCAGATCCTTTCGCGACAGCACGCGGTCGATCTTCGATCCGACGCTCAGATCGGCGCTGACGGCCCTCGCCGTCGCCCGCCACGTCGTCAGATTGTCCGGCAGATTGAATCTCAGCGTCGCCTTGCCGTCCGACCCAGTCACCAGATCCGACTGCCAGAACGCAGTGTCCTTGAACTCTTTCCGGATCGTCGGCTCGACGTACTGACTCTCGTTCTTGAAATCGGCAAGCTGGAACGACCGCTTCGTCCGCGCCAACTGCATCTCCTTCTC
>CALBSU010000651.1 GCA_937967285.1 uncultured Acidobacteriota bacterium | reverse complement strand
CCGCTCCGATCGATGCGCCTGATCCGGTGATTCCACGTATCGGCGATCAGCAGGTTCCCGGATTTATCGAAGAGCAGATCGTGAGGCGCGTTCAGCCGGGCGTTTCCGGCATTCGCTCCGTCGCCGCTGAAACCGCCTTCGCCTGTCCCTGCGATATGCGTCAGGCGGCCTGATCGCTCCAGTTTCAGCACCAGGTGCGAACCGATATCCGAGATGAACAATCGACCGTCAGACGAGACTGCCAGACCGTTCGGGTATTCCAGCGAGAACTTTTTCTGCCCGCCTTCCAGGCGCGCCAGGCAGGCGCCGCCCGCAAGCAGTCGAATCAGTTCACGGCGTGAGAACGTAGCGTCCATCTCGATTTTCCGTTGCTCAGCGGTCCCGCGTCGCCTCTTCCTTCGTCAGCCTGATCAAAGCGACCCAGTCCATATCCGGTTGCTCGGGAGGCGCCCCGATCGACCTCCACCCCGGACCTGAGATTGAGGTAACGGAACCGTTTCGCATGGCCCCGCCGGTGCGCGGATTGTACCACTCGACGCTGAACTGCGCGGCCGTGCTGCCTAAATCTACTTCCGGCGTCCCGCCTTTCGGCAGGTAGATCGCATAGACCTTTGCCGGATCGGCCAGGCAGTAATCGTCCGGATCTCTGGTCAGCCCGTCGTTGTGGCGCATTTTACTGAACGGGATCATTCGCATGAATTCGAGCGCGTGGCGGGTCTGGTCCCACATCGCGTCGCGCGAGCGAAAGTCCTCGAGGTTCAGATCGGCGTGCGGATGCTTATATCCGAAGTACCATTCGACGCCGGCGCCGCCGGCCATCAGATTGCCCCACAGCGCGTGATGGCGGACGTCGTTGTGTTCCGGGTCTTCACCGTCCGTCAGCACTCCGTGGTCGGCCGGTCCGATCTCGTCCAGGCTGACGAACCACGGCCGCCCGCCGAGCGCCGACCGGTCGATCCACTTGATCGTTTCGGAGTGCGTGTGTCGCATGTTTCCCATCTGTAGCGACGGACCCTCGAAGTTCGGATCGCCGATCAGCGGATCGTAGACCTGATCGTACTGTTTCGGATAGGTGTGAACGACGATCGGATGATCGTACGGATCGATACGGCGAATGTATTCGGCGAACGCCCTGCGCTGCGCGTCGGTGTTCGTGTTCTCCTCGCCCAGATTCCAGACCAGCGCCGGATGATGAGCGAAACGCGCGATCAGTTCGCGGTAATAGATCTTTCGTTCAATTCCCAGCTCGCCGCCGTCAAGCAACTGGTCGTTCTCGGTCTCCTGCGTCAGCACGTGCATCATCAGGCCGATCCGGTCCATATGCGAAAAGACCGTCTCCCACTGGTCCAGCTTGCTGCAGTCGAATCTGAATCGTTCGCTCTCCGCCGTCCACGGCCAGACGTCCTTGCCGTCCCCGATCACATTCATCGTCAGGAAGTAGACCGAATTCATTCCTTTCGATGCGAGGTAATTGAGCGCTCCGACGATGTTCCTGCCGCGGTCGTTGCGCCACGTCGGATCGCCCTCGCGCCAGTCGCCGGCATGCGGCTGATAGCGGTGCTTGTC
>CALBSU010000650.1 GCA_937967285.1 uncultured Acidobacteriota bacterium | reverse complement strand
GGAACGAAGCCGTCTGGTTCGCCGTCAGGCAGATGTAGGCATCCGCCACCGTGCAGCTGTTCGCCACGAAGAAGAGGTGGACGAAGATCGCGCTGGGGTCGTTCGTGTTGGTGATGTTGATCCGGGTGTTGTCGGTGTTGCTCGCCGTCGCGCTCGACGTGTAGAAGTTGTAGATCAGAAGCGATCCGGCTTTCTGATCGCTGACCTGGGAGCTGGCCGGGAACGGCGCGCCAGGATCGGCAGCCAGAGCCGAAATCGACATCATGGCCATCGCGAAGATCGCCAGCATCGTGAGTTTGAGTGAGGTTCGCATCGTATTCTATCTCCTTTGAGTATCTTGCCGAACGGTTGTCCGTTTCGACTGGTTAAAGTTGATTCCGGGATGCCTTGCGGCATCTTTCAGATCAAAATGAAATCCGATAATAGCAAAGATATTAAGTGAGTTCAGGGGGCTCGAGACTTTGTGTCCCGTATGTCGATCTCAAGATATATGAACCTGCTTTTTACTCGGGGTTTTTTGCGGTTCAATAATGAACTGTTCGCTCAAGGTATCGAGGATCCGCATTGGGATGCACTGTAGAGGTGAGGAACCCTCGACACAAGAGCTTTATACCACGTGGCTGAACTCGTATGCAACAACAATTTTCAAATGTTCCAAATTAATAATTATTAGATTCCGGGCCTGACGGGACGGCCGAAGGTGCTCGGCTTTACACACGGCGGCAGGTGTGGATAATGTTGAAAGCTGTTTAGACTCAGACGTTTAAAAGAATGGTTAAGGGGCGGCATCTGGAGCCTGCGGAGGAGATCATCCGGAATGGATTTCGGGTGAAGCTCCGGATTCGGGCGAGCATCATTAATAATAGTAATAATAGTGTGTGATCCGGGAGGCTGATGAGCGATAAATGTGATGTGGTGATCATTGGGGGCGGGCATAACGGGCTTGTCACGGCCGGCTACCTGGCGCGCGCGGGGCTGAGCGTGACGGTATTGGAGAGGCGCGGGGTGATCGGCGGTGCGAGCGTGACCGAGGAGGTCTGGCCGGGTTACAGGGTCTCGACGCTGTCGTATCTGTGCAGCCTGCTTCAGCCGCGGATCATCAACGATCTGGAGCTGCGCAGGTACGGCTATCATATCTACCCGAAGGATCCGTCATTTTTCACGGCTTTTCCGGACGGAAGGCACATCTTTTTCTGGCAGGACATGCGGAAGACGCAGGAGGAGATAGCGCGGTTTTCAAAGCGCGATGCGGAAGCCTATCCTGTCTACGAGCATGAACTGGCGAAGCTGGCCGAGTGGGTCGAGGGGATGCTGCTGGAGACGCCGCCGAACATCGTCAGGCGAAAGTTCGAGGATCTGCTGGCGATGGGGCGGATGGGTTGGAAGCTGCTCGGCCTGGGAGACGAGGGGCTGGTCAGGCTGGTCAAGGTGATGACGCAGAGCGCGCGCGATTTTCTGGAGGAGCGGTTTGAATCCGAGCAGATCAAGACGACGCTGGCGACCGACGGAGTGATCGGAACCAACGGCGGGCCGTCGACTCCGGGAACGGCATATATTCTGCTTCATCATGTGATGGGAGGCGCGGCCGGCCCGCGCGGTCTGTGGGGATTCATTCGCGGCGGGATGGGCGCGATCAGCGAAGCTCTGGCGCGATCGGCCGAGGCTCACGGGGCGAAGATCAGGACGAATGCCGAGGTGGCGAGGATCGACGTCCGCGATGAAAGAGCGATTGGCGTCGTTCTTGCGAACGGAGATGAGATCAGAGCGAAGACTATCGTCTCGAATGCGGATCCGAAGAGGACCTTTCTCGGGATGGTTCCGCGGGATGCGCTCGAGGAGGGTTTTCTCGCGGGGATCGAAAATCTGAAGTGCGAGGGTTCTTCGATCAAGATCAATCTGGCGCTCGACGGTCTGCCGGACTTCAAGGCGTTTCCGAACACGAGCGATCGCGAACCCAATCTGACGCATCGGACGACGATGCACGTCTGTCCGACGATGGAGTACATCGACAGAGCATGGGACGAGGCCCTGCAGGGGCGTCCGTCGAGCAGGCCGATGCTCGAATGCACGATTCCGACGGTCTATGACGACAGTCTGGCGCCGCCGGGCAGGCACATCATGTGCATCTTCGCTCAATATGCGCCCTACCGGCTGGCTGAGGGCGAATGGGACAAGGCGCGCAAGGACGCCTTCGCCGATCGATGCCTGGATATGCTGGCGGAGTACGCTCCGAACATCAGGGAGATCATCGTCGACCGCCAGGTCATCTCGCCGCTCGATATGGAGCGCGAGTACGGATTGACCGGCGGCAATATCTTTCATGGCGAAATGACCCTCGATCAGCTTCTCTTCATGCGGCCGCTGGCCGGATGGGCGCGGTACCGAACGCCGATCGAGAACCTCTACCTTTGCGGTTCGGGAACGCATCCGGGAGGCGGAGTAATGGGCGCGCCGGGTTATAATGCCGCGCGAGAGATACTGAAGGACCTGAAGCGATAGATTCCGGAGGAAGATCGAATGGACGCAACCACAATACTGTTCGTAGTCGCGGCGGTTGTCGCGCTTCTGATCATCGCCAGACTGGCATACCGGCTGGTGCTGGGAGAGTCGATGACGAAGGCTCTGATCGAGCATGACAACCGTGCGGCGGCGGTCGCGCTGGCGGGGTTTCTGCTCGGAGTGATCCAGGTGGTGATCCCGATTCTCGGAGCGCCGAGTCACAGCTTCTGGAGCGATCTGAACGGAGTCGCGCTCTACGGCATCGGCGGCATCGCAGCGATGACGGTTTCGGGGCTGCTCTTCGAGTTTTACAGTCAGCGGACCGGCGTCAGGCTGAGGAAGGAGATCTCTGAGAAGAATCTCGCCGCCGGGATCGTCGACGGCGCCATCCATTTCTCGTCCGGACAGATCGTGGCCGGCGCGCTGACCGGCGACGGAGGCTCGCTGGTCCCGACGCTGGTCTTCTGGGCTGCCGGCATGCTGGCGCTGATCGTTCTGACTCAGATCTTCCGAATGCTGACGGTCTTCAACGACGCGGACATGATCAACGAAGGCAACGTCGCCGCCGCGCTCGGGTATGCCGGGCTGATCGTAGCCATCGGGATGATGGTCGGTTATGCCGTCTCGGGGACGTTCACAGGATATGCGGAAGGTTTCCGCAGCTTCGGGCTCATGCTGCTGGTCGTCTTTTTCCTCTATCCTGTGCGGCAGATCATCGTCCAGACACTGCTGCTCGGCGGCGGATTCAGCCTCAGAAAGGGAAGGCTGGATACAGAGATCGCTGAGGATCGAAATGTCGGAGCCGGGCTGCTCGAGGCTGTCGGCTATATCGCCACGGCGCTGGTCGTGACCAACATCTTCTGAGACCGGGCTGATGAAATTCATATCATTATTAATAGTGCTGCTGATTGGCGTCTCCTGCGCGACCGCCCAGTCGCCTGAACCACGCGATGTTTACGAGACCCGCTCCAGACATGACCCTGACGGGATCGGGAAGTTCTACAAGGGGCGCGAGATCGCTCACGTCATGGGCCATCTGGGGGCTGCCTGGCTCGAGCGGCCCGAGCGCGAGGAGACCGAACTGCCGCAACGCGTCGTGGTCGAGATGGAACTCAAGCCCGGCGATGTGGTGGCCGACATCGGCGCCGGGACGGGGTATTTCACTTTCCGGATCAGCCCACTCGTTCCGCGGGGAAAGGTCTTTGCCGTCGATATTCAGCCGGAGATGCTCTCGATCATCGAAAAGCGGCGGGTGGACCTGAAAGCCGGTAATGTCGTTCCGCTGCAGGGGACTGAGCGCGATACCAAACTGCCGGCCGGGACCGTCGACGCCGTTCTGATGGTCGATGCATATCACGAGTTCTCGTATCCGGTCGAGATGATGGAGAGCATTGTCAGGGCGCTCAAGCCGGGCGGCCGCGTGATCCTGGTCGAGTATCGCGGCGAGGACCCGGATGTTCCGATCAAGAAGCTGCACAAGATGACAGTCGCTCAGGCCCGGCTCGAACTTGAGGCCGCCGGATTGAGATTCAATCGAGTCAAGGATTTCCTGCCCGATCAGCATTTCATGATCTTCGAAAAGCCGCTGCAGAAGTGAAAGATCGCAAAACTCAAACCGGGCTTCCGACCTACGATGAATTCGCGCGCCAGCTCTACGCCACGGGCATGTTGTCGGATCCGTGGCTCGAGGGTAAGGAGCGGTTCCGGCTCGAAGGCGTAGTCATCGCGGAGCAGCTCGCCCGGACGCTCGGAACCATCGCCGAGAGGGTCTGTTATCTGCATGACGAAGTGGTCGAGGCTGTTCGCCGGAATCCCGGTCTGGCCGATACATTCTTCGGTCTGACTCCGTGGCAGAAGGCGATGTGGATGGTCTCGGAAGGAAGGTGGCACGGCATCGCGCGCGTCGATCTCTTCCTCTGCGCCGACGGTCGGATACGTTCCTGCGAGATGAACTCGGACACGCCCTCCGGCGAGGCGGAGACCGTTCTTCTGAATCGCCTGCTGCATTCGTACCATCCCGGTACCGACGATCCGAACGAGGATTTCGACGAACGCTTCTGGGAGATGCTGCTCGCTTCTCACCGCGCGCGGACAGGGAATACGGCCCCGCCGGAAGTGGCGGCGATCATCTACCCGACGGACCTTCCCGAAGATCTGAGCATGATCGCGATCTACAGGGAATGGCTCGAATCACGCGGAGTGCGGGTCATCCTCGGTTCGCCGTACAACCTCGGCCGCGGGCCGGCCGGGGCGCTGACAGTGCTCGGTGAACCGGTCGATCTGGTCGTCAGGCATTACAAGACCGACTGGTGGGGCGAGCGCGAGGTGATCTGGAACAACGAGGCCCCCTATCCCGATCCGGATCCGCTGGACAGGGAACTCGAAATTCTGCTCGAAGCCGAGCTGGCCGGCCGTGTGACGATCGTCAACCCGTTCGGCTCGGTCGTCACACAGAACAAGAAGTCGATGGCGCTGATGTGGGAACATCCCGAGATGTTTTCGATCGAGGCCCGTCAGTGGATCGAGGAATATATCCCGGAGACGCGTCGCCTGACGGCGGTCGATCCCGCAGGTCTGTCGCGCGCAGAATGGGTGCTCAAGTCAGATTACGGATGCGAAGGGGACTCTGTGGTCTGCGGCCCGATGGTCAAGGCCAGGGACTGGAGGCTGACTCTGGCGACTGCGATCCCGGAGAGATGGGTCGCCCAGCGCTTCTTCAATGTCGCTCAACTCGAGGACGGTTACCTGCCTAATTTTGGAGTCTACGTCATGGCCGGAAAGGCTTACGGCATCTACACCCGCCTCTCAAAGGGAATAACGGACTATACTTCGGTCACGGCTCCAACCTACGTCAGTAGAAAGTAGAAAGTAGAAAGTAGAAAGAATTTTTTCCGGATTGTTGTTAAATTTGGAACCATGTATTAAGCAAAAACGTGCGCTACTT
>CALBSU010000649.1 GCA_937967285.1 uncultured Acidobacteriota bacterium | reverse complement strand
CGTGAACCCTTCTCTCGCCGCTATCGCCGTCGAACTCATATCGCTTCCTTTCTTCCTGTTTTGAAGACAGACCGGCCCCCACGCCTGAAACACCTCGCTTGAAGATGCCCAGGCCGGTATGACCTTTCGCTGTCATTGAATACCCGGCGCCGGAACGCGCCCGTCTTCCCCCCGCCTGCGAACAGTAAGATCGCCGTGCACAGCAACCTCAATGGCCGTCTCAGGCCATCGAAGCTGCCGCACCGACAATGTTGCAGGATCGCCGCCGGCCGGCATCGCTGCCGGCCGACCCGAACCTCCGCAACTGAGACCACGACTGGACTCTCACCAGCTACTGGCGGTGCGGACTCGCCGGACCGTGCCTCGAATGCTTTGGCTTCGTCGTCTCAATCCCTCGATATTTCAAACGGCTGAGGACGCCCGCAGCGGATCATCCCCTTTAAAATCAAAACCCCGACCGGTTTTCCTTCCTCGGATACCGGTCGGGGTCTTCATCCCTCGTTCAAGAGATCCCTGTTAACTGGTACAGGACCTCTTGCGGTATCCTCGCGGCTTTCTGCCGAACTGATTAACCCGGTTCGACGGGCGAAGATCGGCAATCCACCACCCGGCGGTTCCAACCGCCACGGTGCAGATCACTCTGTTTCGCCCAGTCATTCTCATCTTTACTCGATTTCCTTTCAGATCCCCCGGGTCTGACCGCCGGTGACCGATCTAAAATCCTCTGGATTCCCCTGAATCCCTGTTCCCCGATCTTTCACCTGATCCGGAAACGAATCAGGAATCTAGCACAGGGTACGAAGGCAGTCAACAAAAAGTTCAGGCCTTGTCAAGTATATCTTGTAATGTCGATGATGAAAAATTTTCATCCCCAAAAGTCCTGCGATTAGCCTCCCCATTGAAACGATACGGATCAGGGCTCGCTGAAGAGTTTCATGAAGTCGCGAGCCGGTGCGGAGGGGTGCTTTGCGATCTCGAGATTCTCGCGGACGTGATCGACGGAACGCATGCCGACCAGGGCCGTGGTCACGCCGGGAGTGGAGCGGGCAAACTGAATGGCGCGCTGGGCGTCGGTTCGAAGTCCGGGGAAGGCCTCGTCGAGAAGCGGAGGCAGTCCGTGAGTGAGTCGCGACTGAAGGACCGAGGCGCTGGCCACGACCGTCACATCCAGCTGTTCGGCCGCTTCGAGCAGAGTGCATTTCGCCCCGTCGAGGATCTGCGTCTGATGGGTGAAACTTTCGATCATGGCCAGATTGACCGGAAGCTGGACGACGCGGAAATGATGGCTCTCGCCCGCGACGTCGCGGGCGGCGGCGACGAACTGTTCGAGCGAAATGTGTTCCGGGCTGTCGGAAGGGACGCGGAATCCGTTCCAGGTTGCCGCGCCGTAGCATGCCGTTCGGCCGGCCGCGACCGCGGCTTCTAGCGTCTCGATGGCCGCCCGCAGACGGCGCCCGAACTCATCGCGCGCGACCTCGGAGAGCTGCGACTCCGGGTTGTGCAGGTAGTAGATATCGACCGCATCGAGTCCCAGATTACCGAGGCTCTGCGAGAGCTGGTGCTCGATATAACCGGGCGCCATGCAGTGGCTGCCCTGGACGAAATCGCCAGGGGCGCAGACTCCCGGCCGGATGAAGGTCGATTCGATATATTCGACCAGCTCCTGGCGGCTCCGCGGCGGTTGCCCGTCGAACGGGATGTAACCGCCCTTGGTCGAGATGACCAGTTCATGGCGGCCGTAGCCTTCGCCGGCGAAGAGCCGCTCCAGCGCCCGGCCTATGCTTCGCTCGCTCCGCTGAAACCTGTAGTTCGCCGCCGTATCGATACAGTTGACGCCGGACCGGACTGCCTCCATCACGGCGGCGGAGTACATCTCGTCGGTCCGCTCATCGGGATCGCCGAGATATGTGCCGATCCCGATCGACGACAACTTGAGGCCCAGCGCGTCCCTGAAATGTCGAGGATCGACGAGACCGGAGAAACGCGCGGCGTATCCCTCGGTCCCTGAAGATGTGGCTGTCCTGCTGCTGGTCATCGTGTGCTCTGCTTTCGGAGTTCGGCGTGGACGGCCTCGACCTGCCGGCGGGTATCCTCGAAGCCGTTGGAGGTATCGATCGCGTAGTCGGCGTACTTCAGTTTCTCGGACGAGGGCATCTGCGCGCCGATGCGGGCCCGGGCCTGCTCTTCAGTCAGCGAGTTCCTCTCCATCAGGCGCTGCAACTGCAGTTCCGGCCGGCACCAGGCGACGATCAGCTTGTCGAAACGGCGAAACGACCCGGTCTCGATCATCAGCGCCGCGTCGACGACCGCGATCGCATCCGGGTTACGTTTCTCGATCTCGGCGAACCACGCGGACTGAGCTTCATAGACGCGCGGATGCACGATCGAATTGAGCCGCTCGCGCTCGGCCGGATCGGCGAAGACGATCTCCCCGATCCGCGCCCGGTCGAGCCGCCCGTCTGCGCCGATCACCCCGGGTCCGAAATGTGCGACGATCTCGTCGAAGGCCGGACGCCCCGGCTCCATGACTTCATGCGCCACCCTGTCCGCGTCCGTCACCTCGCACCCGAGTTCCCTGAGGACGCTCAGAATGAACGATTTTCCCGTGGCGATTCCGCCGGTCAGTCCTGCCTTGAGCATCACTTTCCGAGCCGGCGCATTTCGGCAGCGCGCAGAGTGTTCTTCATCAGCTGGGCGATGGTCAGCGGACCGACGCCGCCGGGAACGGGGGTCAGCCAGGCTGCCTTGTCGATGACAGATCGCGGCTCGACATCGCCGACCAGCGTGTAACCGCGCTTGCCCAGATCCTCCATCCGCTTCGGCTGTTCGTCGTCCGGGAAGATCCGCCGAACCTCCTCTTCGGTGGTCGCCTTGTTCATCCCGACATCCACGACGACGGCGCCCTCGCGGACGAAATCGCCGGTCACCATTGCGGTCCGACCGATCGCCGCGATCAGGATGTCGGCCTGCCTCGCCACCGCGGGCAGATCCTTCGTCCGCGAATGGCAGATCGTCACGGTCGCATTTCTATGAAGCAGCAGCATCGCCATCGGCTTGCCGACGATATCGCTCCTTCCGATCACCACCGCATTGGCCCCGGAAAGCGGCACCTTGTAATAATCGAGCATCTCCATCACGCCCGACGGCGTGCACGCCACCAGAGCATCCTCGCCCTGAACCAGCCTGCCGACATTGATCGCATGAAACCCGTCGACATCCTTCGCCGGATCGACCGCCTCCAGCACACGCCGCGCCTCGATCTGCGGCGGCAACGGCAACTGAATCAGGATCCCGTCGATCTCGTCCCTCGCGTTCAGCTCACCGACCAGCCCCAGCAACTGCTCTGTCGTCGTGTCGCCCGGCAATTCATACTTCTCGGAATGCAGCCCCAGCGCCTGACACGTCTTGACCTTGCTGCCGACATAGACTTTCGACGCCGGATTGTCCCCGACCAGCACCGCCGCCAGACCGGGCTTCACTCCGACCGCCGTCAACTCGGCCACCCGCGCGGCCACTCCCTGCCTGATATGCTCCGCCACTTCCGTTCCGTTCAATACCCGTGCGGTCATTATCGCCTCCGATCATTATGACAATTGATATGATTTATTGACTGCCTGATCTTACCACAATCCTTTTGCCGCTCTGTCATCGGTGAAAACAGATAGTTACAACCCCCTCAGTCACCCTGACAACAGGTGTCATAAAAAAGTGACAGAAAGGTTCGAATTTTTCTCTTCATGCGCTCCGCGCGCTGTGATATATTTCAACTTGTCTGAATCAGCCCCAACCCCAGACGCTTTTGCCCTTTTCCTGTGAGTCCGCTGTCATCTGTTGAGTCAGGAACTCCGGGTTTCAGATTTTATCCGATCCAGACCGTCGCAATCCGACGCTCGAAGATCATCTTAATTATACCGTCAGAAGGTCAGCCGCGATCCTTCAGGATGATTGCCTTCTGTGCTCTTTGCCCATCGGTTGTCGTCTCATTTTTTATTTGTTTGCCACGTTCTTATTCGGTTGTGCTTTCAATTGTTGTTTCAAAACGCGGCCCGCGGGACTTGAAATTTTCAACCCCGACGAGTCGCGACTGAAAAAAAACCGTCTT
Organism: uncultured Acidobacteriota bacterium; assembly: GCA_937967285.1. Taxonomy (GTDB): domain Bacteria; phylum Acidobacteriota; class Blastocatellia; order RBC074; family RBC074; genus JADJXM01. Next base: position 1,342 of record CALBSU010000649.1, on the reverse strand, counting down.
CCCCGTCATTTCTGGCTCGCCACTTGCAAGGATAATTACCGATCCCGTTCAAGTGGTATGAAAGGGGTGACGAAGACGGAAAATGCGGGGGGAGTTGTTGAATCCCCATAAAAAATAAAGGCAGACAGGAGATAGCCAGATGAGTGCAGCGATACAGTTGATCAACCAGCCCGCAGTCGAAACCGGCCACGATGAACCCGTGGTGGACAACCAGTACAATAATGTCTCGCTTTTCGAGACCGCACCCGAGCAGCGGATGAGACGCGCCGCAGCCTATATCGCCCAGTTGCAGGCGGAGATCCGCACGCTGCGCGAGGAACTGACGCGCGCGGAACGGGCCGTTACCCACTACGAGCAACTGCTGCGTAATTCGACAGTCCGCGAACAGGAACTCCGGTCGCAGCTTGCCGAACAGATGCAGCGATAGCTCGCGCGCTACTGCCGGCTCGCCCCGCCGGGAGTTCGCCGACGATCCGTCTTGCGACCGGTCAGTTATGATCGACTGAGAATCCGCTCAACATCCTGCCACCGACCCACTTTTGAAAACTCTGTCAATCGCTGAATCGCCGGCTCATCCGGCGATTCACCGCTGTCTGCCGGCGCTTTTTATGTGGCAGCGGGAATCGCATAGTTGTATAATCCCGGCAAAATATTGAGAATTATTGATTTACTGACTTACGAATGCTCCAGGGACTGAAAAATTTCCTCACCGATGAAGACGGCCAGGATATGGTCGAATACTCCCTCGTGCTTGTTCTGATCGGCACGGTAGCGATGATCTATCTGACAGGCATGGGACTGACGATAACCGGCATCCTTCAGAAGATCGGAAACATGCTCGAAGCGATGTCCAACGCCATCAGTTGAGACCGGATCGAATTCTTCAAGGTCTTGACAATCCGCCTCGGATCGGAAAGAATACGCGTCTTTGATCGGAAAGAGATTGATCAGTCCGGTCGAGGGCCGTTAGCTCAGGTGGTAGAGCAGCTGACTCTTAATCAGCGGGTCGTAGGTTCGAGCCCTACACGGCCCATATTTGAGAATGGCTATCTATTATTTTATAGATAGCCATTTTTCATTGCGCCCCGACAATCCGCCAGACAATCGAAAAAACAGTCATTTCAGCCATTTGATTTCAGGGAGTGAATATCATGAGCATTAAGTTACTCTTTGCTCGACGTGTAGCCATAATCTCTGTATTTTTCCTTCTGCTCCAGCCATTTCTGGAAAAGATATCCGGACAACTCAACTTATCGAATTCCATTTGGACGGCAATTCCAGGATGGGAGGGGCCAGCGGGAACTGCGATCACCTTGTACAACGGCAAAGTTCTGCTTGCTGG
>CALBSU010000648.1:0-5000 GCA_937967285.1 uncultured Acidobacteriota bacterium | reverse complement strand
GCATATCAAATCAAGCGCCAGTGGGGCATTCAGCATCTCAGCATGATGCTGGAAGCGAACGGTTTCGCGACGGCAAAAAACGTAGTCAGCCTGGTGTCGATTGCCGATCCCACCGGACTGGTGAGCGTGGCGAACGCCTTCGCGCACCCGGTTTGCAAGGACAACACCCCGTTCCCCAGAGTAACCCCCTTGTACAACCGCTGATTTAAATCCAGGCGTGAAGGGCGTCAGCCATCGCCCTTCGCGCCGGATACAGATGGAGAGCGGCGCCCGCGGGCGCCGCTTTAGTTTTTCGGATCGTCAATTGCAGAACCTTCCCAAAGCGGCGCCGGGCCGCCGCACTCCACAGGCTTGACGCCCCTATGTCGTCTGATTAGAATTCAAAGTTTCAATCGTCAAATAAAACATATTTCTGTGGCGCCGGTATTCGTCCGGCACACCAGGCCATAATCGGAGGCAGAATTGATCGAAGTTGACCATCTGATCAAGAGCTATGGGCAGGCGCGTGCCGTCAACGACATCTCGTTCAAGGTGGAGAAGGGCGAGATCCTCGGGTTTCTGGGCCCGAACGGCGCGGGCAAGACGACCACCATGCGGATTCTGACGGGTTACCTGCCGGCGACGGCCGGAACGGCTCGGATCGCCGGATACGACGTCTTCGAGCAGTCGATGGAGGTTCGCAAGCGGATAGGCTATCTGCCGGAGACCCCGCCGCTCTATCCCGAGATGACGGTCGAGGCATATCTGACCTTCGTCGCGCGGATCAAGGGCGTCACGGCTTCGGACATTTCGGGGCGCGTCGAGGAGTCGATGAGGCTGACCAACCTGACGGATCGCCGCAAGGAGCTGATCAAGCGGCTTTCGCGCGGATACAAGCAGCGCGTGGGGATCGCGCAGGCGATCGTCCACAATCCGGACGTTGTGATTCTGGACGAACCGACGGTCGGCCTGGATCCGAACCAGATCAAGGAGGTCCGCAACCTGATCAAGGGCCTTTCGGGCGAGCACACGATCATCCTTTCGACGCACATTCTGCCGGAGGTCGAGATGACCTGCGACCGGGTCGTTATCATTAATAAAGGCAGGATTGCGGCGATCGACACGACGGACAATCTGACGCGCCAGCTCAAGGGCGGCGAGAGGGTTCAGATCCAGGTCCGGGGCGACATCGCCACGCTGCGATCGAAACTGGAAGAGGTCGAGGGGCTGATCCGGATCGATCTGGAGCCGCAAGAGGGCTCGGATCTGGTCACCGGATCGATCGAGAGCGAGGAAGGCAAAGACCTCAGGGCACGGATCGCGTCGACCGTCGTCCACGGCGGGCTGGATCTGCTGGAGATCCGCGCGGTGGGCTTGAGCCTCGAAGATATCTTCATGCAACTGACGACCGAGGAGAAGGCCGCCTGACCGGCAATTCCCAATTGATGAGGAGAATATGAAAGGGATTCTGGCAATTTACAGGCGCGAAATGAGCAGCTATTTCGTTTCGCCCATCGCCTATATCGTCATCGGATTTTTCCTGGTGATCACGGGGTATTTCTTCTCGAATATCCTGTCGATTCTGATCGAGCGGTCGTTTATGGCGCAGATGCAGGCGCAGCAGATGGGAGCGCCGCCCGAAATGGACGTTCCGAGCCTGGTGATCCGCAATTTCACCGGAGTGATCGCGACACTGCTGCTGTTTCTGATGCCGATGCTGACGATGGGCAGCTACGCTGAGGAGCGCAAGCGCGGGACGATGGAGATGCTGATGACCTCTCCGCTGACCGAACTGCAGATCGTGGTCGGCAAGTTTCTGGCTCTGCTGTCGCTCTTCGTGCTGATGCTCGCGCCGACGCTGATCTACCATCTGTTCATGTCGTTCTACAGCGAGCCGGCGATGCCGTGGCGGATCGTCTGGACAGGGTATCTCGGCATCTTCCTGCTGGGAGCGGTGCTTCTGGCGCTGGGATCGTTCATTTCGTCGCTGACCGAGAGCCAGATCGTGGCGGGGGTGATCACGTTCGTGGTCTTCCTGCTGCTGTGGGTGCTCGATCTGAGCGTCCGCTCGGCGACCTCGACGACGGGCGAGATATTCAAGTACCTCTCGATCCTCCAGCATTACGACACTTTCGCGCAGGGAGTGATCGATACGACGAGCGTGGTCTTCTACGTTTCAGCCGTCGTGCTGGGACTGTACCTGACCCATCGGACGCTCGAATCGATGCGCTGGAGAAGAGCATAAATTCCGGAATAATCACTGAATAACTATGAACATCAATCGTGAAGAGATCAGCAGGCTGGCGGGGTTTGTCGGAGCCGCCATGCTCATTGCGGGGCTGGTGCGAAACAACATTCAGGGGATCTGGGGCTGGTTCAACCTGACGCTGGCGATAACCGGCGGAGTGCTGTTGCTGGCATCGATCGTGCTCAATTTCGGAGAGATCATCGCGTTCTTCCGCGGACGCACCGGACGGATGGGCACCAACACGATCATACTGAGCGTCGCAGTGCTCGCGATTCTGGGGATCCTGAACTATCTGGGTTACCGGTACCACAAGCGTTTCGACCTGACATCCGAGGGACTCTATTCGCTCTCGGATCAGTCGAAGAAGGTCTTGTCCGGTCTGACGAAGGACGTTCGCATCATCAAGTTCGACAAGGCTGATGACCAGATGCTGACGGACCTGATGGCCGAGTTCAAATACAACTCGCAGAAGCTCAAGTACGAACGGATAGATCCGCAGCAGAGCCCGGAGGTGGCGCGCCAGTTCAAGGTCCAGCGGATGGGCGAGACTGTGGTCGCATCCGGCGAACGGATCGAACGCCCGACCGGAACCAACGAACAGGACCTGATCAATGCGATCGTCAAGGTGACGCGCGACCAGCTCAAGACGATCTGTTTCGTCGAAGGGCACGGCGAGAAGGACCTCGAGGGATCTACGGCCGAAGGTCTCTCAAGCGTCAACAACGGCCTGAAGAATGAGAACTATCAGACGAAGAAGATCAATCTGGTTTCGTCGAATGAGGTGCCGGCCGACTGCTCGGTGGTCGTGATCGCCGGGCCGAAATCGGCGTTTATTCCTCAAGAGGCGGCGCTGGTCGGCAAGTACATCGATGCCGGCGGCAAGGCGCTGGTGATGATCGACCCGGAGACGGATCCGGGACTTTCAGCGATTCTCAAATCCTGGAATATCGAACTGGGCAACGACACGGTGATCGACGCCAGCGGAGTCGGACGGCTGTTCGGAACGGGCCCGGCTGTACCGCTGGTCTCGAGTTACGGCGAACACCCGATCACGAAGGACATGTCGCGAACGGCGACATTCTTCCCTCTGGCGCGGTCGGTCAGGAAGGGAGAGTCGGCCGGCGGAGATATGTTCTTTACCGATCTGCTCAAGACATCCGAGGCAAGCTGGGGTGAGACCAACCTGCAGGGCAACGAAGCCAAATTCGACGAGGGCGCAGATCTCAAAGGCCCCGTGACGCTGGGCGTTGCCGCGACGAAAAAGGTCGGAGAGAAGGAAGGTCGCCTGGTCGTGATCGGCGATTCGGACTTCGCCAGCAACAACTACGTCCGGCTGGCGGGCAACGGCGACCTGATTCTGAACACGATCAACTGGCTGGCGCAGGACGAGGACCTGATCTCGATCCGCCCGAAGAGCATGACCAACCGCAGCGTCACGATGACCGAGGGCCAGCAGAAATGGTTCTTCATCCTGACCGTCCTGCTGATGCCTCTGGCTGTGATCGGCGCCGGCGCTTACGTCTGGTGGAAACGTCGGTAATCATCATCCACAAAGTACACGAAGAAGACACAAAGAAGGTCATTCAGGAACTTTGTGAATCTTCGTGAACTTTGTGGATTATTTCTCTGTATGTGATCAGGAATCAGGCAATATGAAGAGAAGTACTTTGATTCTTCTGCTGGTGGCCGTCGCGGCGGGCGCGGCGGTCTACTTCCTTGAGTACAAGCCGGGCAAGCCGCGCGACGAAGAGAAGGACGAGACGCGTCCCGCTTTCGCCTTCACCCGCGAGGAGATCGCAGGTGTGACCGTCACGCGGTCGGGCGGCAGGATCGAGTTCGCTCCCGACAAGGAGAAATGGGCCATCCGCCAACCCGTCACCACGCCGGCGGATGAGAGCGCGATCAATGCCCTGCTCGGCGATCTGACCGGTGCGCGAATCGAGCGTGAAATTACAGCCGGACAGACCGACCTCGGCAAATTCGGCCTGCAGCAGCCGGCGGTTACAGTCGATATCAGACTGAAGAACGGCAAGTCGCACAAGATCGAACTCGGTTCGAAGGACGTGATCGGTTCCTCAGCGTATGCGAGGATCGACGGCGGATCGAACATCGCGCTGATGCCGGCGTCATTGCTTTCGAGCGTCGACAAATCGCTCGACGAATTTCGCGACAAGTCGCTGCTCGGCATCACGCAGTACGACCTGAGCGGAGCCCGGTTTCGGTCCGCATCCGGGACATTCGAACTGACGAAGAAGGATGACGGCTGGCTGATCAACGGGCAGGCGCCGGCGGAAGATACCGAAGTCAGCAGCGTGCTGGGCGAGATCACTGTCGCCAAAGCTGCCGAGATCGTCAGCGAGAGCGCCGATGATGCCGCGAAGTACGGCCTCGACAAGCCTCAGGTCGAATTCACCGCCAGGCTCAGCGCGGGCGGCGAGAAGACTCTCAGCATCGGCAGCAAGGCCGAGACCGGTTACTACGCTAAATCGTCCGACAGGCCGCAGATCCTCAGGGTGGAACAGGCGCTCTTCGATAAACTGACGACGAAGGCGAGCGCTCTGCGGAGCAAAAACATAGTCAAGATCAATCGCGACGAGCTTTCGCGCATCCAGATCAGGAACCCGAACGTCACGCTGACCGCCGAAAACAAGGGCGACGGCAAATGGGTCGTGATCGAACCCGCTGAAAAGAAGGACAAAGAGGCCTTCGCTTTCAAACTCCTCGACCCGCTCGATACCAAAGCGACGGAGATACTCGATTCGGCCTCGGCTGC
>CALBSU010000647.1 GCA_937967285.1 uncultured Acidobacteriota bacterium | reverse complement strand
TTCATCTCAGCTCGATGCAGTTGCCGTCCGGATCGCGGATGAACAACTGCGGATTTCCCGCCCGCCCGCTGCCGTACGAGACCGTGACGCCGCGCTCAAGAAGCCCCTTCTCGGCCTCTCCGAGATCCGCCACGTTGAGTGCGATGTGCCTGTCGTGACGCGGCGGATCATTATGCCCCGGCATCTCGCCGACGCTCATCAGGTGCAGTTGCTGACCGCTGCCCAGATCGTACCAGCGCCCGGGAAAACCGAGCTCGGGCCTCGGCAGAGCCTTCAATCCGAGTATTCCCTCGTAGAATTCCGCGGCCCGCTCGACGTCCGTCACCAGAAATCCGGCATGATGTATCCCGGAGATGCTGATCGGCATAAATCCCCTCCCGCGGCCCCGGTCATCTCTTTCCGGGCCCGGATCTGTTGCGCGAGTGCGCGTGTTTAAACCATGATTGCAATGCATTCCATCAACCGAAGATGGTCAGGTTGATTGAGATATTACAGGAATATTCGAATTTTTGAAGCAGTCGAGGGACCATAAGGCCCCTCTTATTTCGTCCGGAGGAGAGCGATGGCATCGCAAATCGGTTTCGGGATAGTCGGGTGCGGGATGATAGGAGCAGTACAGGCCGCTGCAATCGATCAGATCGACGGCGCGCGACTGGTCGCCGTCTGCGGACGCGATCCCGGGCGCACGTCGGAATTCGCAGACCGTTTCGGCGCTGCCGGATACACGGACTACCAGCGCTTCCTCGATCACAAGGGGCTCGACATCGTCACCATCTGCACTCCGAGCGGGCTCCACGCCGAACAGGGGATACTCGCCGCGCGCGCCGGAAAACACGTGCTGGTCGAAAAGCCGATCGAAACAACCCTCGAGAAAGCCGATCAATTAATACATGCATGCGACCTGGCAGGTGTCAGGCTCGGAGTCATCTTCCAGTCGCGCTTCCTGCCTGCCGCGCGCCGGATCAGGCAGGCTGTCGAAGAGGGCCGGCTGGGCCGCCTCATCCTCGGCGACGCTTACGTCAAATGGTATCGCTCACCTGAGTATTACGATCCACGATCCTGGCACGGCACGCTCAACCTCGACGGCGGCGGCGCCCTCATCAATCAGGCGATTCATACCGTCGATCTGCTCCAGTGGATGATGGGGCCCTTCGAGTCGGTCTTCGCCATCAAGGCCGCGCTCCGCTATCCCCACATCGAGGCCGAGGATACCCTCGTCGCAAGTATCCGTTTTCAAAGCGGCGCACTCGGCGTGATCGAAGCCGCCACCTCCATCAAACCCGGCTTCAAACGCCGGCTAGAGATTTCCGGCGAACGCGGAACCGTCATCCTCGACGGCGATGCGATCAGTCTCTGGGAGGTTGAAGGAGAGTCGTCCGACACCGGCGCCGGCGAGCAGATCACCGACGGCTCGGCCAATCCCGCCGCCATCTCGAACGAAGGCCATCGCCGCCAGCTCGAGGATATGATGATGGCCGTCATCGAAAAACGCCCGCCTCTCGTCGACGGAATCGAGGGCCGTAAATCTCTTGAACTGGTTGAGGCGCTCTATTTTTCCGCGAAGAAGAATAATTGAAAGTAAAAAGTAAAAAGTAGAAAGTAGAAAGCGATAAATCGCAACGCTGGTAAAAGTGGAACTGCATATTTACCGGCGTCGTTCTTACTTTCTACTTTCTACTTTCTACTTTCTACTTTCTACTTTCTACTTTCTACT
>CALBSU010000646.1 GCA_937967285.1 uncultured Acidobacteriota bacterium | reverse complement strand
GTCAGGCTCGGCGTCACGCGCCAGTCGTCCTGTGCGAAGAACGCCAGATGATTGTTGTCGGCATTCGGAATCGAGAGCGACCGGTCCGGCGTCGAACTTCTGAGCGTGACCGCGAAGAGCAGATCTCCGTCGTCGACCCGCCCGTCGCCGTTGTGATCGAACCCGGCGAAATCCTGCACGAATTCGATCCGACCATCCTGAAAGACTCCCAGATCGAAGGCCGCGTCGATGCGCTGAAATTCGGCGCCGAATTTGAGGTTGTGCGATCCGCGAACCAGTGAGAGATTGTCGGAAAACTGGAGCCGGTTCATCGTCGTCGCCTGCGGGACGCGGAACGAGACTCCGTCCTGAATCGACGGGAACGTGAACTGCGGTCCGCGCGTCAGCGGCACGGTGTCGTTACTGAAATTGTTGACGCTGAAGTTGAAGTCGTTGACCGCCGTCGGCGACAGCACGCGCGTCCAGCCGGTCTTGAAAGTATGATGATCGTTGCGCAGATTCTGGCGCTGCGAGGCCGATCCGATCGCCCGGTCGAGCTTGGTCGATCCGGTGTCGTCGAGACGCTCGACGACATATCTGAAATCGAAGCTGTCATTGTCGGTCGGCTTCCAGTTGCCGCGGACCAGCGCGAGCAGATCATCGAGCGGCGCCGGCGCGAAGTTGCGCCTGATCCTCCGAGCCGCCAGGTCGCGTTCGCCGACCAGCACCGCCCCGTCCTGATTGCGGTACTCGACCGAGCCAAACCACCAGGCTCGATCCTTCTTTATCGGTCCGCCCAGCGTCGCCGAATACTGCTGCCGGTCGAATGGCGGCTTGTCGACGCCGCCGTCGCGGTCGAATGTCGCCGGCAGCCCCTGCAACCGGCGGTCCCGCTCGAAGAACGAGAAAGACCCGTGCAGATCGTTCGTCCCCGACTTGGTCACGACATTGATGACCGAGGACGCCGACCTGCCGAGCTCCGCCGAGAACCGGTTGGTCGCGATCTGAAACTCCTGCACCGCGTCCTGCGACAGATTGGCCAGCGGACCTCCGACCACGTCGTCGTTGTTGTCCGCGCCGTCGATCGTGATGTTGCCTCCGCGGCCGAGCTGCCCGGCCGACGAGACGATCACGCTGCCCGTCTTCGTCGGATCGAAGTTCGGCGCCGGCGCGTTGCCCGGCACCAGCAGCGCCAGTTCGAGGAAGTTGCGCCCGTTGAGCGGCAGCCTGTCGACCTCCTGCCGCCGGATCACTCCGTCCACGATCGCCGTGCTCGTGTTGACCAGCGGATAATTGAACCTGTCGTCAAACTCGATGGTCTCGGTCGGCCCGCTGACTTCAAGTGTCCCGTCGAATACCGCCTGCTGGCCCGGCCCCAGATCCATCGAGCGAAGCAGCGTCTTGGGGAAATTGGGCGCCTCGATCCGAATCTCATACCGGCCCGGCGCAAGGTTCGTAATCGTGTAGATCCCTTCGCTGTTCGTAACAGTTACCCGCTCCACTCCCGTAGCAACCTGCCTTGCCTTGACGCGGGCGCCGGCGATCACCGACCCCGCCGGATCAGTCACGCGACCGCTCAACGTCGCCGACTGCTGCGCGAAGACGATGATCGATGCACAAATCAGCAGGGTCAGAACTGCAGTAATTCTCAGTGCCATGGGACCTCTTAGTTAAATTGAGTTGATCTTCGGTTTTCTGAAAGGAACGGACGGCGCCTCCGCTTTTGCGCGTGATAATAAAAAAGGCGACGCTTTATGTGGATTAACTTCAGGAAGGCGGTATAGTACCACACGCCTGCTGCGACAAACAGACGACACGGATTAAATCCTGTCTTATATGGAAGAATAATTTCTGCTTAACAAGGCAAAAGGGGAGAATTGCATGGCTCGAATCCTGTTGATTTTCGCCATCATCGGCGGTCTGCAGTCAGCGGATGAAACTCAACTGACACAACTGCTCAACGATTTCCTGGCGGGAGCGTCCCGTAACGACCCGGCCATGCACGACCGTTTCTGGGCCGAGGAGCTGATCTACACTAGCGCGGCGGGTCAGCGCCGCGGCAAGGATGAGATCATGCGCGGCGTCCGCTCGGCTCCGCCGCCGAAACCCGGAGACCCGAAAAACAACTATTCCGCCGAGGAGATACGGATCCGGCTCTACGGCGACACGGCGATCGTCGCCTTCCGCCTCGTCAATAATTCCGAAAAGGACGGGAAGACCGAAACCTCGAAGTACTACAACACCGGAACGTTCTTGAAACGGAACGGGAAATGGCAGGTCATCGCCTGGCAGGCGACCGCGATTCCGCGGTGATATGGGGCTAGTTTTCGGAGTGCGGCGCCCGCGGGCGCCGCTGTCAGTGCATTGAGTGCATCATGTTTGAAAAGCGGAGCGCACGCGCTCCGCACTCCATGTTAGATGAACTCATTAAACAACGTCTCGAGGTACTCCTGACGCCCGCTCCGGTTGGTCTTGATCTCGCCGATCTTGAGCGCGAGTTGTTCGAGTTCGGCGAAGCTGGTCTTGCGTTTCTCGATCTTCTTTCCGAGATCGCTGTCCCATGAACTGTAACGGTCGCGGACGAACCCGGCCAGCCGGCCGTCCTGCCTGATTCGCGCTGCGATCTTGAGCCCCCGCGCGAATGTGTCCATGCCCGCGATGTGAGCGTGGAACAGATCATCCGGCTCGTAGCTCTCGCGGCGGACCTTGGCGTCGAAGTTCAATCCTCCGCTGGTGAACCCTCCCATCTTCAGCACGCAGAGCATGGTGTGAGTCGTGATGTAGAGGTC
>CALBSU010000645.1 GCA_937967285.1 uncultured Acidobacteriota bacterium | reverse complement strand
TCGTCCCCAATCCTCATCCCGTCATCGCCGGTCTTGCTCCAAGCATCCTGCCGGCAGGAAGCGCGGCATTTACACTGGTCGTCAACGGAACCGGGTTCGTCAATGGAGCAGTCGTCAGATGGAACGGTGCTGACCGTCAAACAAATTATGTTTCGGCAACCAGCCTGACGGCCCAGATCGCAGCATCGGACCTTGCCGTTCCGGGTACTGCAACCGTAGCCGTTTTCAACCCCGAACCGGGCGGCGGCACGTCGAATCAGATCACTTTTATCATCGCAAATCCTGTGACGAATGTGTCGGCGGCCAGCTTTGCCGGAGGGATGTTCGCTCCTGAATCGATTGTCGCGGCATTCGGAAACCGCCTGGCGACCGGCGTCGAGGTGGCTCAGACGACTCCTCTGCCGACGAATCTCGGCGGGACGTCGCTGACAATCCGGGACAGCTTCGGAGCTGAACGGCTCTCACCGATCTTTTTCGTATCTCCGACCCAGATCAACTACCTCATCCCAGCCGGCGCCGCGCCGGGGGACGCGATTGTCACGGTGACCAGCGGAGACGGATCGATATCGATTGAGAAGATGCTGATCTCGACTGTCGCTCCGGCGCTTTTCTCCGCCGATGCCAGCGGGCAGGGCGTGGCCACGGGCTCAATTCTTCGAGTCAAACAGGATGGCACACAGATTTTTGAACCCGTTGCCGTCTTCGACCCGAGCATTCAGAAGTTTGTTCCGGTGCCAGTCGACCTGAGCAACCAGTCCGACCGCATCTTCCTTATTCTTTACGGTTCCGGAATACGTCATCGAAGCAGCCTCTCCTCTGTGGTTGTGACAATCGGGGGCCTTGATATGCCTGCACTCTATGCAGGACCGACTCCCGGTTTCGAAGGGCTCGATCAACTCAATATCGAGCTCATGCAAACTCTCATCGGACGCGGTGAGATCGAAGTTATGCTGACAGTGGACGGGATTACCGCCAACAAGGTCAAATTAACCGTCAAATAGCCGGCTCACATATATCTTTTTCATAAAAGACGACACGAAAACTCGGCTTGCCAGTCCCGGCCGACCATGCTATATAAGTAAGCACTTACTTACTTATATAGCAGGAGCGAGGAATGGAACGAGCGATCAGAAGCGGCATAGTGGTCATAATTTCACTGCTGGCGGGGAGTTGCGGCAACACAGGGTTTGGGTCGGAGTCGGAGGTCACCTATTCCGGAACGATCGAGACGCGGGAGATCCGTGTGGGATCGAAGGTCGGGGGGCGGGTTGCCGAGGTGCTGGTGAAGGAGGGAGAGGAAGTTAAGGCGGGACAGGGTCTGGTCAGGCTGGATGTGGCGGAGTTGAAGACTCAGATGGAGCAGGCGGAGGCGCGAGTAGCGCAGCAGGAAGCGCGGTTGTCCAGACTGGAGCGAGGGGCGAGGCCGGAGGAGAAGGCTCAGGCGAGGGCGGCGACGGAGACGGCACGCGCGAATCTTGACGCGGTGCGCAACTGGCCGCGACAGGAGGAGGTGGCCCAGGCAAGGGCCGGCGTAGCGGCGGCGGAGGCTGACTTGAACAGCGCTGAAGCGGTCTATTCGCGGGCGGAGAAGTTGAGGGAGACTGGCGACATCTCCAAACAGGAGTACGATTCAG
>CALBSU010000644.1 GCA_937967285.1 uncultured Acidobacteriota bacterium | reverse complement strand
GCCAGGGAATAGAGATCGACCGCTCTTGTCTGTCCGCCTGCAAGGTACTTGAAGATGCCCGCCTGCGCGTCCCGCGTCAGGATCGTCCGCTGACGAAGCTGCTGCTCGGGCAACCGGTACTCTTCATAGTTGACGAAGAAGAACGCGCGGTCCTTCCCGCTGTACCAGCTCTTCCCGCCCTGGCCGAACCTCGGCAGCGCAATCGGTCCGCCGAAACGGAACCCGTACTGGTTGAGCAGCACCCGCGACCGCGGCAGTCCCGCCAGATTGTTGAAATAGTAGTTCGAGTTGAGCGCCGGATTTCGGTGATACTCGTAGATGCTTCCGTGATATTCGTTGTCGCCCGAGCGCGTTACGAACTTGATCTGCACCGCGCCCTCGCCGCCGCTCTCGGCTCCCGGCGTCGCCGTCGAGACCGTCACCTCGTCCACCGCGTCGATGCGCGGGCGAATGTAGGTGAAGAATCCGTCCGACGATTTGAGCGTGTTGTCCTGCACGTTGACGCCGTCCATCGTGATGTTCAGCGCCCCCTTCGGCAGTCCGTTGACCGTCGAGGTTCGCGGCCTTCCGGGCGTGTTCGTTCCCGGCAGCAACAGCACCAGATCCAGCGCATCGCGCGAGGTGAACGGCAGCTCAGTGATCTGACGGCCCGTGATCGTCGTGCTCACGTTCGCCGTCTGCGTCTGCAGGATCTCAGCTCCGCCCTGCACCACAACCGACTCGCTCGCCTCGCCGACCTCCAGCGCGACGTTCACCGTCGCAGGCACCGCCGCGTCGATCTTCACGTTCTCGACCACGGCCTTCTTGAATCCGCCCGCCTCGATCGTTACCGTGTAAACGCCGACACCCAGCGCCGGCACAGTGTAGGCCCCGCTGCTCGATGTCGTCACTTTGAACTCGGCCCCGGTGTTGATATTTTTCACCGTCACCGAAGCCCCCGATACCACCGCCCCGTTCGGATCAACCACCGAACCGCTGATCGGCGCGGTCGTGCTCTGAGCCGACACCAAACCGGCACTGATAAAAACGACCGCCAGCAGCAATAACAAACCGAACCCTTTTCCGTGCATGAGACCTTCCTCCAGGAGAGTTCCGCTCCTCGCTCCATTTACCACGGTCCGTGAGATCGGCCCTGTTACAGCTCTTCCGTTCAGGAAGACAGCCGTAACTTATTCCCTGCCTCTGGTCAGGACGTTGATTGGGTATTACCGGGTAATCAGGAGTCTGGGCTTCCGGGCGTATCTCTGAGTCGGGTACTCTATGTTAGAAGGTGATCTCTCCGCAGTTCCTCTTCTATCTTTCGTGTTCCAGCGGGTCCTGTCGGGTGAGTTCAACCTCAGCAGGCAACTTATATGCCTGATTCCCGCACCTAAACCGCACGTTGATTAGCTTATACTTAGAAGACAGGGTTCAGAGTTTTAACACCTCCAGCATCCAAATATCTGGAAATGAGTTGAATTTTATGGATTTCAAACCTTTGGGAAAGGAGGCACAAACCGGTTCCGCGCGCAGTACCGGCGTGATATAAGAAGATGGATCGGGGAAAAGACATGTACAAAAGATTAGTAATGGTCGTGATTTTGCTGACCGGTCTGACGGGGAGCGTAAGCGGGCAAACGAAGGTGACGGTTCATCTGTTTCTGCCCGGGGGAAGCGTACCGGCAAGAGAGACCGAGGTACTGGTGAAGATCGGAGCGGTAGAGGAGCGCATGCGGACCGACCGGACCGGGAAGCTGGAGATCACACGTCAGAAGGGGAGCAATCCGCTCTGCCGGATCGTGGTTCGCGCCGACAAGCGCAATCATGGCGATACGGATCTCACCTTCCGGGTGCTTGATGATCTGGTCGATACGCCGTTGTTTCTTTCGCCGCTGGAAATTCCGAAGTTCGTCCCCGGCGGCCGCGGGCTGGAAGCATTCGACTCGGAAGTCCCGCCTGAGGCGAAGGAAGCTTACAGCAGAGCCCGCGAGGCCGCGGGCAATACCGGCCTCGCGATCAGCCTCTACACGCGCGCCATCAGCCTCCATCCCGGATACCTGCGGGCGATCAATCATCTTGGGATGCTGTATTACGAACGCGGGAGGATGGATGAGGCGGCCGCGGCCTTCGCGCAGGCGCTGAGCCTCGGGTCGAGCTATCCGTATCCGGCCTACAATCTCGGAGCGGCCTGGCTGCAGAAGGGAGATCTGGGTCAGGCGATCGAGGTTCTGGTCGATCTGACCGACAAGAATCCTGCTCTGTCGGAGGCGCGGCTCCCGCTTTCGAGGGCGTTGATGAGCACACAGCAGTGGGATGAAGCCGCACTGCAATTGAAAAAGATGCTGGAGGATCCGGAACTGCCGAAGGTGATCCGCGCCCGCGGGCACATCGATCTGTCCAAAATCTACACCCGAGAGGAACGATACCAGTCTGCGCTCAGAGAGGCGCAAAATGCGGTCGCCGCACAACCGGACGGGCCCGAGGGGATTCAGGCGAAACTCCTGATCGGCGGCTCCCTGTTCCAGCTCAGGAAATTCGACGAAGCGGAGAGGTATCTTCTCGAAGCATACAAACTGGACATGAAGGGCGCCGTTACGGCGCAGCTTCTGCTCGGACAGATCTACTATGAGCAGCGCCGGCTCGAGGACGCACTGAAAGCCTTCGAGCTCTATCTCGGCTCGGCGCCGCCATCTGAAAATACCCAGCTTGTCAGAAAGTCGATCGAGATGATCAGGGCGCAGATGAAGCAGAAAGAGAAGTAATCGTCGGGAGCGTGGCATGCCCGGAAGAGGCGAGCAATCGCCTCTTCCGGGCTTTTTCGATCAGAAGCTGAGCCTCAATCCGAACCTGAACAGGCGTTCGTCGATGCCTTCGCGACCGTACTGGCGGGTACCGGTGATCTCCATGAAACCGTTGAGTCTCAGGAGGCCGGTATTCGGATCGGTCAGGATGTTGCCGGCGGCATCGCGCGACGGAGCCGAAGCGTTGCCGCCCGGCACGCCGAGGTGGGGTGTGTTGGTGACGTTGAACGCTTCCGCGCGGAACTGGAGCTTGATACCTTCCGTGATGCTGAATTCGCGGAAGATGCCCATATCCAGATTGACCGTGCCGGGGCTGCGCAGGAAGTTGAAAGCGGCCGTTCCGAAACGGGCCTCCGTCACCGGCGCGAACGCTGTCGGATCATAGAACGGCGTGCCGCGACCGAATCCGCCCAGCTTCTTGACCTCCGACTTGACCAGGTCGGCGCGCTGCGAGTTGCCCGGCGCGTTGAGCGACGTGCCCGAGGCCGAGACCG
>CALBSU010000643.1 GCA_937967285.1 uncultured Acidobacteriota bacterium | reverse complement strand
GGGCGTTCGACTCGATCGAGGAGATGGCGACGTCACCTGACATTCAGGCGATCTGGCTGTGCGGTCCGAATCACAAGCGGATCGAGAATCTGGAGGCGATCGTCCGGGCGATCAAATCCGGCAGGAGTCATATCGTCGGGATCGCGGTCGAAAAACCTCTCGCGCGCAATGCATCCGAGGCGCGACGGGTGATGGAACTGATCGAGGAGTCGGGCCTGCTGCACGGCTATCTCGAGGACCAGCTCTTCGAGCCGGGCATCGTCCGCGGCCGCGAGATCATCTGGCGCAGAGCGGCCGCGCTGACCGGTCGCCCCTACCTCGCCCGCTGCGCTGAGGAGCACGGCGGTCCGCACGCGCCCTGGTTCTGGCAGGGCGACCTGCAGGGCGGCGGCGTGCTCAACGACATGATGTGCCACAGCGTCGAGGTCGCGAGGTTTCTGCTCACAGATCCTGAAAAATCCAGAAACAGCATCACGCCGGTCAAGGTCTCGGCGACGATCGCCAGTCTCAAATGGTCGCGTCCCGAATATGCTGAAATCCTCAGGCAGACGATGGGCAAGGAGGTCGACTACCTGACGAAACCATCCGAGGACTTCGCCCGCGCGACGATCGAATATAAGGATGACGCAGGGCATCCGCTGATCGCAGAGGTAACGACATCCTGGAGCTATGTCGGCGCCGGGCTGCGCCTGAGTTCGGAGCTGCTCGGTCCGGAATATTCGCTCTCGATCAACTCGCTCGATACGAGCCTCAAACTCTTCTTCAGCCGGCACGTGCAGGGCAATCAGGGCGAGGATCTGGTCGAGAAGCAGAACGCCGAGCAGGGTCTGATGCCCGTGGTCGCGAATGAGACCGCCGAATACGGCTACGAGGGCGAGAACCGCTATTTCGTGGAGTGTTTCATTGACGGTGTTCAGCCCGGGATCAACTGCTATGACGGGCTTGAAGTCACTCAGCTTTTGATGACGGCATATCGCAGCGCAGAGGAGGAACGCACCATCCCCTTCGATCCGCAAGCCATCGAGGATTTCGTTCCGGCGGTCGCCAGAGGCGCATGGAGCCCCTCCTTCAGGAGGGGTATTCAATAGATAAGAAATATCCGCCCGCATGAATCCGCAGACATCGAATCGGAAAATTGTATGAAAGCCAATATCCTGCTGGTTCTTATACTGCCGGCGATCTTTTTCAGCGCCTTCGACGGTCATCGTCTCGACGCTCAGTTATCCCCACAAACCAGAATCCGCACGATCACGCTGGAGGAACCGACGGGGATCTATCGCCGCGACGCTGAGGTCGTGACGGTGCGTCTTGACCTCCCTCGTGGAGAGATCAGCGATTCAGGAAATCTTCGGGTGTTCAGTTCCGACGGCGCCGAGGTTCGAACTCAGGTCCTGATCCTTTCAAAACATCCGGACGGAAGCATTAACGGGGCCGAACTTCTCTTCCCCGCCACGATCGTCCCCGGCGAGCGACCCGTCTACTACCTGGTGACTGGAAAGACCGAAAGCGGCGAGCCCGAGCATGCAAACCCGATGGTCGCGCGGAGGCTCGGTGCTGGCCGCGTCGAGCTGGCCAACGATCGATTCGGCGCGATCATCAACCTCGGACTGGAGGGGACCGAACCGGCAATCGTCGAGGCTTACAACAAGAGCGCGGCGGATCTGAAGATGCTCAATCTGGTCGATACCACGCCGGACCACCAGGAGCCGTTGAAGTACGGTCGTCGGAGCGCGGGAATCGGGACTTTTCTGGCGCGCGCGGGAGCGGCGGTTCCCCGCGCCGGAGCGTTCGATCAGGTCGAAGTCGTCGAATCGGGTCCGTGGCGATCGAAAGTCAGGCTGAGCGGCGCCGGTTTCGGCGGGACGCGAGAGACCTGGGAATTCACATACACGGCCGGAAGCCCGGTTCTTCGCTGGAAGACGATGCCCGGCGAAACTCCTTCGCAGGCCGTGCAGGGATTCTTCTTCAGTTCGATATCCGCTTCGCCGTATGAACCGTTCGACCGCTGGATGGAGGGGATCGAACTACGCTTCCCCGACGGGTGGGAGACCGATAACCCGCCCGATCATCAGATCGGCGGCCGCGATTTCGACGATCTGCCGGGCTGGCACGCGGTTTACTACCAGCGCAAAGAGAATTACGGCGCTCTTGGAATTATCGAACTGGACAGGTCGCTCAACTGGACGGGCTTCGGCGCGCGTCAGTTCATTGCGACTTCGTCGAAGCAGTCGGGCCCGCTCGAAATCGGGATCTCGTTTCCGAACTGGAAAGGCACCGAGACCGTCCTCGAAGCACGCAAGGAGTATCGCAAGTTCACTCAGCCGATCCTCTCGGTCGTCAGGGAGTTCGACGGACCGCTTCCCTTCACCCGGGGCGCATCTCATGCCGATCGGCGGACGACCGTCCTGCCGGTCGAGAGACTGACGGATCCCGCTCCGGGACGCAGGATGGATATCAGTCTCGACGGTGAATGGAAGCTGCGCGACGCTGAGAAATCAGAGGGCGAGAAGCTCGGGTACTTCCGCGAGGATCTGGACGACTCGACGTGGCGCACGGTCAGCGTGCCCGGCAGCGTACACACGCAGGTCCTGCCGGCCGGCGTCTACCACACGAAGGAGGCCGACTGGGTCAGCGCGAAGGAATGGTGGTACCGGCGGAACTTTCAGGCTCCGGCCGTGACGCAGGGCCGCCGGCTGTGGCTGAAGTTCGATGCCACGGACTACCACGCAGACATCTACCTCAACGGAAAGCTGCTCGGGCGGCATGAGGGCTACATCGATCCCTATCAGTTCGAGGTCACGGACCTTCTCAGGAAGGACGGGCCGAACTCGCTCGCGGTGCGCGTCTGGACTCCGGTCAGCTACTACTGGCGTCACAGGCCCTACACGATCAAGGGTTCATACGGCGCGGTGGATCAGAAACCGGACAACATCACGGCTCTCGGGATAACGCGATCGGTCCACCTGCTGGCCACAGGCCCGATCCGACTGGATGAGGTTGCGGTCGATACGACGATCAATAAGGACGGCAGCGCCGATGTCTCCGTCGAGCTGACGCCTGACGGTTCATCGGCCCGATCAAATGTGCGACTGACGCTGAAGCCGCGGAATTTCGAGGGCGGCAACGGGTATGAGATCGTGTCGCCGCTCAGCGCCGGACAGGAAGGATCGAAGTTCGTCTTCCACATCGAAAAACCCGAACTCTGGTGGACCTGGGACCACGGCAAGCCGAATCTGTATACGCTGAACGTCGCGATATCGACCGATGGGGAGGTCTCCGACAGCAGGTCGCTGGCGGTCGGGATCAGAACGATCGAGCACGTCGACTGGAAGTTCTATCTCAACGGCAGGCGGATGTATATCCGCGGGACGAACTCCTACTACAATCTTTTTATGTCGGAGATGCGCCGCGCCGACTACGATCGCGACATCGGCTTGATGCGGAAGATGAATGTCAACATGATCCGGCTGCACTGCCATTTCAGCAATCCGGAGTTCTATGACGTCTGCGACGAACAGGGTATCCTGATCTGGCAGGACTACCTTGAAGCCTGGTATCCGGAGGACAGGGCTTTTTCGCTCAAGGCAGCGCAGCTTTACGATCCGCTGATCAGATATGTCCGGAACCATCCTTCAGTCGCATTGTGGGCGACGAGCGACGAGGAATCGCTCGAAAATTACCGGGATCTGACCAAGCACCTCGAGCCGCGCCTCTACCTGCACGATCCCCAGCGGCGCCCGGTCCAGAGATCGACCGGCCGGTACGGCGACGCGCACGTCTACGAGGGCTGGTACGGCGGGACGATCTGGGAATACACGAAGGTCCGCGAAAAGTTTATCTCGGAGCTGGGCGCGACGGCGCTGCCGAATTACGAGAGCCTGATCAAATTCCTGCCGAATCACTGGCCGATCAGGGATCACCAGGAGGACTGGGTCTTTCACAAGCTGCAGATCTTCGAGGCCATGCGCGCCTGGGGCGATCCGGGCGAAATGAGCCTGCGCGAATACATCCCGCAGACGCAGAGTTATGTCGCGAGGCTCTTCCAGCTCGCCATCGAAAGAATGCGGCGGTTGAAATACCAGCCGGCGGGCGGGATACTTCATTTTCACGCCATCGACATCTGGCCGTCGGTGACGATGGCCGCGCTGGACTACTACCGTCAGCCGACGAAATCATTCTTCACCGTTCAGCGCTCGTTCCAGATGGTTCTGCCGTCATTCGCTTATGATCGCGACACCTGGCGGACAGGCGAGGAGATGAAGACCGAACTCTGGATAATCAACGACCACTGGTATGCGATCCCCGAAGCATCGGTCACATGGTCGCTCGAGGATTCTTCAGGTAGAATCGTCGATCAGGGTGAAAGACCGTATCGATTGACTGTCGATGCGGATTCTTCGAAGAAGCTGGCCGATCTGACCGTCCGGCTGAAAGCCCCCGGTAAGTTTATCTTGAAGGCCGTCGTCAGGGACGGGAAAGGCGGTAAGATCTCGGAGAACGAGGTTGAACTGACGGTCAAATAAGAAACACCCCGCAGAGCGCGGATTTCGATTGCACTGAAGTTTTATGAAGTTTATCAGCAGCCTGCCATTCAAAATCGTTATTCCGATCCTGGTCGTCTCAGCTCTGACATTTTCCGCGATTCAGTTCAGAAAGGATGCGCC
>CALBSU010000642.1 GCA_937967285.1 uncultured Acidobacteriota bacterium | reverse complement strand
TTCACCGTCATGAAAAACCGAAAAAACGCATATCTATTAATCATGCTCGCTCTGGCGCTGTTAGCCCTCTGGCAATTGCGGCCCGGCGATGCGGCAGGCAATCCGCAGGAATGGCCGGCATACGGCGGTAATCCGGGGAACACGCACTACTCTCCGCTCGATCAGATCACGCGCGATAATGTCAGCCGGCTCGAAGTCGCCTGGACGTACGAGACGGGCGATTCATTCAACGGCTCTGAGATGCAGTGCAATCCGATCGTGGTCAACGGCCTGCTTTATGCCACATCTCCGAAGCTGCGTGTCTTCGCGCTGGACGCGGCGACCGGCAAGGAGGTCTGGAGTTTCGATCCGAGTGAGGGGCAACAGAGTCGTGGCGGAGCGAAAAATCGCGGCGTGACCTACTGGGAGAGCGGCGATGATCGAAGAATCTTCTTCGGGTATCGAAACTGGTTGTATGCGCTGGATGCGCGGACGGGCAGGCCTGTGCCCGGATTCGGCGACGGGGGCCGGATCGATCTGAAGACGGGCGTCAGCCGCCAGGTCGAGGGCGAGACGGTAGGTCTGACGACTCCCGGAGTGATCTACAAGGATCTGCTGATCGTCGGGAGCATCATCAGCGAGTCGCTGCCGGCGGCTCCCGGGGACATCCGCGCATACGAGGCGCGGACCGGCAAGCTGCGCTGGGTCTTTCACACGATCCCGCATCCGGGCGAGTTCGGGTACGAGACCTGGCCGAAGGATGCATGGAAGTATCTCGGCGGGGCCAACAACTGGAGCGGGATGGCGCTGGATGAGGAGCGCGGGCTGGTCTTCGCGCCGACCGGATCGACGACCTTCGACTTCTACGGCGCCAACAGGCATGGCGACAATCTGTTCGCCAACACGCTGCTCTGTCTGGATGCGGCGACGGGCAGGCGCAAGTGGCATTTTCAGGCGGTCAGGCATGATCTGTGGGACAGGGATCTGCCGTCGGCTCCGGCGCTGGTGCGAGTTAAGCGTGACGGGCGGACGATCGACGCAGTGGCCCAGATCACAAAGTCAGGACACGTCTTCGTCTTCGAGCGCGAGACCGGGAAGCCTGTCTTCCCGATCGAGTATCGGAAGGTGCCGACTCACGGCATCCCCGGCGAGAAACCGGCCGACACGCAGCCCTTTCCAGTTCTGCCTCCGCCCGTTTCGCCGCAGGCGCTGACGGAGGAGAATCTGACCGACCGCACTCCAGAGGCCCGCGCGGCTGTACTCGAACGATTTCGAAAACTGCGCAGCGCCGGACAGTTCGAACCGCCGAGCTTTGAAGGGACGATCGTTCATCCGGGATTCGACGGCGGACCGGGCTGGGGAGGCGCCGCGTTCGATCCGGCAACGGGATATCTGATCGTCAATTCGAGCGAGGTGCCGTGCATTCTGACCATGGTCGAACGGCCCGCCGCCCGCCGGACCTCAGGCGCCAAAGCTCTATACGACCGCAACTGCGCGAGCTGTCATGGGCGCGACCTGAAGGGCAGTCCGCCTGATTTCCCGGCCCTCGTCTCTCTCGATCGAAAGTACAGGCAGGATTCACTGAAAACTCTGATCCGCAACGGCGTCGGCCGAATGCCGGGATTCGCCGCGCTCGGTAACGAACGCCTCGATGCCATCGCGCGCTTCCTGATGACCGGAGAAGATGTCGCCGTCGAGGGAGCCGCACCAGAGTCGTCGCCGATCGATATGAAGTACACCTTCGACGGCTACAAGCGATTCTTCGATCCGGACGGTTACCCGGCGATCAAACCTCCCTGGGGAACGCTCAACGCGATCGACCTCAACAAAGGCGAGATCGTCTGGCAGGTTCCGCTCGGCGAGCACCCCGAACTCGCGGCCCGGGGAGTGAAAAATACGGGAAGCTGGAATTACGGCGGCCCGGTCACGACCGCCGGCGATCTTATCTTCATCGGCGCAACCAATTACGACCGCAAATTCAGGGCTTTCGACAAGATGACCGGTAAAATGCTGTGGGAGACTGTGCTCCCGTTTGCCGGCAACGCCACCCCGTCAACCTATCAGGTCGGCGGCCGCCAGTTCGTCGTCATCGCGGCCGGCGGAGGCAAGCGCGGGGCTCCGTCGGGCGGAACCTACGTGGCTTTCGCCCTGCCGAGGAAGTGAAAATCGCGTGATGGTTAATCGCAAAGCCCGCGAAGGCGGCAAAGAGATTGAATCGCAAAGCCCGCAGAGACTGCAAAGTTTATCCGTGCAATGGATGTACCGTGTGATTCCAGTGCACAAATCGCATATTTATCTTAGTTCGATCATTCCCAACCCGATTAAATCTTTGCCCTCTTTGCGGACTTTGCGATTCAATCTCTTTGCCGCCTTCGCGGGCTTTGCGATTCACCTTATCTTTGCCGTCTTCGCATTCCCGGCGATTCCGATCTCGGCACAGGCATTACCCGAACCGCCGCCGATTCTGATGGAGAGTTTCGGTCCGGAAGTTCGCGAGCATCTGCAGAAAGCGCTGGCTGAAGTCAAAGCCCGGCCCCGCGACCCGGAGACCAACGGCCGGATGGCCATGACGCTCCACACTTACGAGGAGCACCGCGTCGCCGCCGTATACTATGAACGAGCTCTGGCGCTGCAGCCGGGGGAGTTCAGGTGGATCTACTTCCTCGCGCTGGTTCGCGCGGCGACCGGAGATCACGAGCAGGCCGTCAGAGGCTTTACCGAGGCTCTGCGGATCAGACCCGACTACCTTCCGGCCCGCCTGCGTCTGGCCGATTCCTGCTTCGCCGCGGGGAAGACGGATCAAAGCCGCGTCATTTATCAGGAACTGATCGAAAAAGAGTCTGCTTTCCCTCAGGCGCATTACGGGCTGGGCCGGGTGCTGGCTTTGAAGGGCGAGACGGCGCGCGCGGTCGAACAGTTCAGAAAGGCGATCGAACTCTATCCGTCATACGGCGCAGCATACTACGCGCTCGGCATGGCGCTGCGCGATCTTGGAGAAACCGAAGCGGCGCGTGAGAACCTGACGCTCTACCAGCGTCACCGGCTCTCGCGTGCGCCGCTCAATGATCCGCTTGTCGGCTCGATCGCGGAGCTCAACACCGCCGGCAGCGAGATCCTCAAACGCGGGGCCATGCTCGAGGCCGCCGGCAATCTCGATCAGTCGATCGCCGAACACGAGCGCGCGCTGCTGGTCAATCCGCGACTGACGCAGGCCCATATCAACCTGATCTCGCTCTACGCCCGCGCCGGAAACTTCGAGAAAGCCGAAAAACATTACCGCGATGTCGTCGAGATCAATCCGAACCTTGACGACTCGCACTACAATTACGGCGTCATGCTCGTCCAGCTCAAACGCTATGACGATGCCGCGGCCGCCTTTCTGCGCAGCCTCCAGGCGAATCCCCAGAACGCCGACGCGCATCATAACTACGCCGTCATGATCGAGCGCGAGGGGCGCCTCGATGAAGCGGCCGGTCATTACCGCAAGGCGATCGAAAACCGCCCTGCATACCGCGCGGCACACTTTCACCTCGGCCGCATCCTCGTCAATCAGGGCAGGCTCGATGAGGCGATCGATCATCTCATCCGCTCGCTGACCCCGGAAGATGAGGATACCCCCCTCTACCAGTACGCTCTCGGCGCGACCTACATCCGCGCCGGACAGCGCGAAAAGGGCATCGCCCAGCTTCGAGAGGCCCATAAGAAGGCCGTCGCTTTCGGTCAGTCGCAGATCGCCGCAAGCATCCTGCGCGACCTTACCGCCCTCAACCAGACCCCCTGATCATTCCGTCCCGCTTCTCCTTGACAACTCAATTCGACATTAGGATAATCCAATCATCAGATAAATCCTTCTCAAAGGGCGAGAAGCCCGACAAAGAACTGATCAAGAAGAAACAGATCAAAAAAAAAGATACGACACTCATCTCAAGCTGAGTCAGGACAGACCCTTTGACCGCAAGCCTCGTATGGCGCAAGTCTGCGCATGCGAGGGATCTTGACGTATCAAACAATCAAAACAAGAACGGTCCGAGGACGTAAGTCAGCGACTCTCCGACTAGCTGGCTGGGATAGAACCATCTGAAAACGAAGAAAAAAGAGAGAAAAGATATTCCCTTCAGGAGGCCATAAAGACCGATCAACACATTCGGAGGATCTTTATGAGTCTCGGACGACATAGCGAGAGTTTCAGAAAACGCCTTGCGCGTATCGGACTGCCGATTGCCGCTCTGGTATTTGCATTACTGGTGACACCGCTTGCGAATGCACAGGTGCTGTACGGCTCGATCGTTGGCAATGTGAAAGACAACACCGGCGCCGCCGTTCCCGGAGCGACGGTCCGGATTACCAACAAAGTGACCAATCAGACCCGTGAGGTGGTGACCAATACTGAGGGCAGTTTCAGCATTCCGACCGTCCAGACGGGCCTGTGGGAAGTCAGGGTCACCAAAGCGGGATTCAAGACCTATACGCGAAGCAACGTTGAGGTTGTCCTGAACAGCATCACCCGGTCGGACGCCATGCTGGATGTCGGCGAAGTGTCCGAGACGGTTTCGGTGACGGCGGATGCGGCGCTGCTGCAGACCGATCGCTCCGAGGTGCGGTCGGAGTTGACGAGCCAGAAGCTGCTCAATCTGCCGATCCCGCCGGGCCGCAATTATCAGCAGCTCTTCCGCACGCTGCCGGGTATTACTCCTCCGACCAATGCGCACTCGGTTCCGACCAATCCCTCGCGTGCTCTGCAATACAACGTCAACGGAACCAACAACAGTTCGAACAATGTCCGCATCGACGGGGCGAGCCAGTACAATCTGTTTCTGCCGCACGTGACGGCCTATGTGCCGTCCCTTGAATCGATCGAGACGGTCAACGTTGTGACCAACAACTTCGACGCCGAGCAGGGACTGGCCGGCGGGGCGGCGGTCAACGTGCAGATCAAGAGCGGGACGAACAACCTGCATGGGTCGCTCTTCGAGTATCACGACAATCATCTGACCAAGGCTCGCCCGTGGCAGTTGACGCCGATCAACGGGGTCGAGCAGGACAAGCCGAAGCGAGTCTATAACCAGTTCGGGGGAACGGTCGGCGGGCCGATCGTGAAGGACAAACTCTTCTACTTCGCCAGCTTCGAGGGGACGAACGATCGTCAGCTCGGAGCGCGGTTCCTGACGCTGCCGACGGCTGAGATGCGCGCCGGCGATCTGTCGGGCGGGCTGGTCAATATCTATGACCCCGCGACCGGCAACAATCTGGGTCAGAACCGCGCCATCTTCCCCGGCGCGATCATTCCGACCAACCGGATCGATCCGATCGCGGCGCGGATCCTGCAGAGCGTTCCGCTGCCCAACCGCGAAGGGTTCGCCAATAACTATTACGCCACGGCGCCCTACTCCTACGACAAGAAGACCCTCGACACGAAGGTCAACTGGAACATCACCGACAAGCTGACGACCTACGGTCGGTTCAGCTTCCTGAACTACAAGCAGCTCAACCCGGGCGCGCTCGGAGATGCTGACGGCGTGGGCACGGCGCCGCAGGGCGGCAACACCGGAACGGCCGACG
>CALBSU010000641.1 GCA_937967285.1 uncultured Acidobacteriota bacterium | reverse complement strand
TCTCGTCGAACTTCCTCAGGTCGAGTTTGATGCCCGCGCGTCCGGCCATGGCCACAAGATGGATGATCGCGTTGGTCGATCCGCCGATCGCCATGTCGGCGGTGATCGCATTCTCGACCGATCGTGATGTCATGATGTCCGATGGTTTGAGGTCCTCCCAGACCATCTCGACGATCCGGCGCCCGCACCCGGAAGCCATGCGCGAATGGTTGGCGTCGACCGCAGGGATCGACGATGCTCCAGGCAGCGTGAATCCGAGGGTCTCGGCAATAGCGGTCATAGTCGAGGCCGTGCCCATCGTCATACAGACGCCGGCCGAGCGCGCGATTCCGTCCTCCATCTCGTCCCACTGCGCGTCCGTAATGTTGCCGGCGCATTTTTCAGCCCAGTACTTCCAGACATCGCTCCCGCTTCCCAGCACCTGGCCGTTCCAGTTGCCGCGCAGCATCGGTCCGGCCGGCAGGTAGATCGTCGGCAGATTCATGCTGATCGCGCCCATCAGCAGGCCCGGCGTCGTCTTGTCGCAGCCGCCCATCAGCACCACTCCGTCGATCGGCTGACAGCGCAGCAGTTCCTCGACCTCCATCGCCAGCAGGTTCCGGTACATCATCGGGCTGGGCTTCATGTAGGTCTCGTTGACCGGCATGGCCGGCAGCTCGACGGGGAACCCGCCCGCCTGCCAGACGCCGCGCTTGACCTCCTCCGCGCGATCGCGAAAGTGAGTGTGGCAGGTCGTCAGATCGCTCCAGGTGTTGACGACGGCGATAACGGGTTTGCCGGCGTAGTCCTGCGGCCCGTAGCCCATCTGTTTCGCCCGCGACCGGTGAGCGAACGAACGCATGTCGGTGACTCCGAACCATCTGTGGCTGCGCAATTCCTGGGGACTCTTCTTCATGGTCATCTTTCGTGAGGTCCGGTTTCGATGAATCTCGGGACGAGATTTCGGACCTTCTTTTTACTTTCTACTTCTTACTTTTTTACTTACCGGGGATTCCGGTGATCCTGATGCCGGAATGGGTTTTGTAGCGGATATTGATGCCGATCAGCAGCGCGGTCATCGCTTCGACCGTCCGAGAGTTCGCCAGAACTCCGCCGTCTATGTGGCGGCATCCCGGAATCGATTCGACCAGCGGGCGGACGGTCTCCTTCGCCGTTTTGTCGTCGCCGCAGACGATGATGTCGCAGTCGACATCGTGATCGAGGTCGGCCAGGACTGAAGCGGAGACATTGTGAAAAGCTGAGACCACGGTCACGCCCGGCGGAGCCAGTTCGGCGCACTGTTCGGCAGCGGAGCCGGCCCAGACCCCGAGCATGCGGCTCGGCCTGCCTCCGACCGCCGGTTCGAGCGGCACGGTGACATCCATCAGGATCGATCCTTCACGGATGCTTTCGCGGATCTCTTTGAGCGTGCCGATCTGGGCGGCGAAGGGAACGGTCAGAACCAGGATCTGTCCCTTCGCGGCGGCGTCTCTGTTCGCTGCGCCGTCGATCTCGCCCGAACCGCCGAGCAGCTCGATCATTTCGGCAGCGGCAACGGCCGCCCGCTCAGCATCGCGCGATCCGATCGTAATTTTATAGCCCGCTTTGGCCCATCTCAGCGCCAGCCCTTTGCCCTGATCGCCTGTACCGCCGATAATAGAAATGTGTTGGAACGACATGAAAGGATTGTAACACTACCCCCGCTTCACAAACTATCTAAGAAGGCATTCATGAGACGGTGATTGACAGAAGTTATTTAAACGATCTCAGATACATCCTGACGAAGTTCATTTTCCAGGCGGGAATGTGGATCTCGGAGCAGTTCACCCCGGTTGATGCAAAAGTCGAGTGGCGGGCGCTGGCCAGAACATTCCTCAAGCTCGGGGCCACCGGATTCGGCGGCGGAGTGGCCGTCATCGCTCAGATCAGGAATCTGGTAGTCCGTCAGCACCGCTGGCTGAGCGAGGAGGAATTTCTCGACGCGGTCTCGCTGGCTCAGAGCCTTCCCGGCGCCAATGCCGCCAACGCGATCACATATGTCGGTTTGAAACTGGCCGGAATCCGTGGCGCCGTCGTTTCGGTCGCCAGTTTCATCTTTCCGTCCTTCCTGATGATGATCGGGATCACGGTCGCTCACGATTATCTGAAAGAGCTGCCCGACGCGCAGCGGATATTTCAGGGATTCAATGCCGCGGTTGTCGGGCTGATCGCGGCGACGACGGTCAAGCTGGGCAGGACCGCGGTTCAGCAGCAGTGGCACCTCGAACTCGGAGTCGTCGTCGCCTTCATGCTGATCTTCACCCAGATGACAGTGGTTGAGGTAGTGCTGATCGCCGGAGTCACAGGCATCTTCATCAAGTCCTACAAGACGCGGGTGCGGCAGCGCCTGCGCAGTCGTCTCAGGAAAGAGCGCCAGCAGAAGGTCCGGCAGTTGAAGGCCGAAACAAAAGCCCGGAAGCAGGCGGCCGAGATGATCGACGATCCTGACGGTCTGGTGAGCGATTACAAAATGGATGTTTCGCTGCCTCCGCGCAAGTCGATCGACAGGGCCGCCGAGCCTGAGCAGGTCGACAGCCGCCAGCTCCAGCTTCCGTTGATCTGGAAATCGCGCGGGACCGGCAAGCTTCGTTCATTCGCTCCGTTTGCTCTGCTGCCGGTCTTGCCTCTGCTGGCATGGCCGATCATCTCAAAGCTGGTCGTCGTCTGGCAGTTGATCATGATCTTCATGCGTATCGGAACGGTGACGTTCGGCGGCGGTTTCGTGATGATTCCTCAGATCGAGTATGACGTTGTCGACGTTCACAGATGGATGGATCACC
This sequence comes from uncultured Acidobacteriota bacterium, assembly GCA_937967285.1. Lineage (GTDB taxonomy): Bacteria > Acidobacteriota > Blastocatellia > RBC074 > RBC074 > JADJXM01. Next base: position 557 of record CALBSU010000641.1, on the reverse strand, counting down.
GGACCTTCGCGGACGGCATGGCTTTCGGTCAGATCACGCCGGGACCGGTGCTGATCACCGCCACGTTCATCGGATACAAGGTGGGCGGCCTGATCGGAGCGGTCGCGGCGACAGTGGCGGCGTTCTTTCCTTCGTTCGTCATGACCACGATCGCCGGCACATCGATCAACAGATTCCGGACGAACTTCAACGTTCAGGCATTTCTCGCCGGAGTCGCCCCGGCCGTCGTCGGCATGCTGGCAGCGGCCGGAGTCAGTCTGGCCAAGTCCGGACTCGGCTCAGTCGACGGCTATGCCGTGGCCACGCTCGCTTTCCTGCTCATGCTGAGGGCAAGGTTCAATCCGGTCCTGATCATCTTCGGCTGCGGTTTCCTGCAGTGGCTCATCTCGAAGGGGCTGATCGGGTGGATGCCTTTTTAAAAGTAGAAAGTAGAAAGTAGAAAGTAAAAAGTAGAAAGGGTGTCGATTTCGGGATCATGCTGAACAGGGAGCAGCTCGACGCTTACGATCGCGACGGGTATCTGATCATCGAATCATTCGCTTCGCGCGATGAGTGCG
>CALBSU010000640.1 GCA_937967285.1 uncultured Acidobacteriota bacterium | reverse complement strand
AAGTAGAAAGTAGAAAGTAGAAAGTCATCCGATCACACTTTCTACTTTCTACTTTTTACTTTGTACTCAATATCCGCTTCCAGGACTGCCCGCCACGCTGATCCCCCTGGATTCCTGGACGATCTTGACGCCGGCCGAGGCGCCGATGCGGGTGGCGCCGGCAGCGATCATCTCCCTGGCCGATGCGAGGTCCTTGACTCCTCCGGCAGCCTTGACTCCGATCTCCGAGCCGACCGTCCGGCGCATGAGTTCGATGTCGGCAACGGTCGCGCCTCCCTTCGAGAAGCCGGTCGAGGTCTTGACGAAATCGGCGCCGGCCTCTTTGGCTAGCAAGCATGCGCGGACTTTTTCGTCATCGGTCAGGAGAGCCGTTTCGATGATGACCTTGACGATGGCGCAAGCATCGTGAGCGGCGTCGACGACGGCGCAGATGTCGCGTTTGACGGTCAGGTCGTCGCCGGACTTGAGGGCGCCGATGTTGATGACCATGTCGATCTCGGTCGCGCCGTCGAAGATGGCGCGGCGGGTTTCGTAGGCCTTGACGTCTGAGAGCGTCGCGCCGAGCGGGAATCCGACGACGGTGCAGGTTTTGACGCTGGATCCGTGGAGGAGAAATGCCGCCTCCCTGACCCAGGTCGGATTGATGCAGACGGAGGCGAAGTTGAATTTCCGCGCCTCCTCGCAGAGCTTTGTGATCTCGTCGCGGGTGGCATCGGGTTTGAGCAGTGTGTGGTCGATGTAGGCGCCGACAGAGGCGTTGGCGGCCGCGTCCTGACCCCATCCGAGCCCGATGCGCGAAGCGCCGGCCTGCAGTGCGCAGGCGATATGATGCGGGCTGCAGTGATCGGCGCCGGCCGGCTCGCCCTGAAGCCGCGCAATGATCGTGTCCGTGATCCGATCGACCAGTTTTTCCAGTTCCGCGTTCATGCACTTTCTACTTTCTACTTTTTACTTTCTACCGATCAGCAGCATCCCTTGCGGGGACGCGGATCATCGACCGGCTGACCGCTCAGGTAGCCCCTGAGGACGTCCCGCAGAATATTCCAGAGCAGCACAAGTTTCTTCGCCACCGTGTCATAATCGGATTTCATGGGGTGAAAATTAACATATCAGCCGTGATTCGACCACTTCCCCTTTCTACTTTCTACTTTTTACTTTCTACTTTTTACTTGGCTGCGACTTTGCTCTTCGACCGGCAGTCTGAGCAGAGTCCGAAGATTCGAAGGCTGTGATGAGTCGGCTGGAACTTGTACTGGGCGGCTATTTCGTCCTGTTTCTTCTCGATGACTTCGCTGTAGAACTCGATCAGGTGGCCGCATTCGGTGCAGATCAGGTGATCGTGGTGGTCGTGATTGTAGTTATGCTCGTATCGTTTACGGCCGTCGCCGAGTCGTTCTTCCCTGGCCAGTCCGCATTCGGCCAGCAGTTTGAGCGTGCGATAGACGGTGGTGAAGCCGACATTGGGGTCTTCGATCTTGACCAGGTTGTAGAGATCCTCCGCGCTGAGATGACCCTCGGATTTCAGGAAGACGTCGAGGATCAGCTCCCTCTGCGAGGTGCGTTTGAAGCCGGCGCTCCGCAGGTGGTCCAGAAAAATCTCTTTTTCGTTGGTCAGCTCCGCCATAATTTAGAATCCCGTCGGATGGTCGATGACTGTATCACTTCAGAGAACTCAGGATAGCATCCGAGGGCAGGTTTTGAAAACATGCGGAAGGCGCGCCTCTATTTTCCGACGACCGGCAATCCGCTGGGAACCTGTTTCGGAACGACCGGAGGCGGAGTCAGGCTGTCGAGCGATTTCATGAAGCTGACGAGGTCCTTCTTCTGCTGGTCGTTGAGATCGAGTTTAGCCACTTTGGCATCCTGAGAGTAGACATCGAGGCCGCGCCCGCGTCCGCCGCCGTCGTTATAGAATTCGACGATCTCCTCGAGAGTCTTGAAAGCGCCGTTGTGCATGTAAGGTCCGGTCCGGCTGACGTTGCGAAGGCCGGGGGTCTTGAACATGCCGAAACCGTCGCGTTTGCGGATGACGGCGCCGAATCCGGGATCGTCATCGAGCGGCGCGCCCTTTTGAGGAGATTTAGTGACGCCGATGGAAGAGAGCACGCCGTCATGGAAATGTGGCGGGGTGTGGCAGACCGCGCACTGCCCCTGCCCGAAGAAGACGACCATGCCGCGCAGCTGCTCGGTCGTCAGCTTGTCGTCGCGGCCGCGGACGAAGAGATCGTAATTGGTCTCGGTGATATTGAGCTTGCGTTCGAAGGCGGCCAGGGCCCGGGCGATGTTCTGCAGGTTGATCTCCGACCCGTCCCGTTTTGAATTGAATCCGAAGGCGTCGGCGAACATTTCGCGATAGGCCGGGATCGCCCTCAGCCGGCGGACAAGTTCATCGACGCTGGTCTGGTGCATTTCGTCCTCGGCGAAGAGCGGCACCAGAGCCTGTTCCTCGAGCGAGCCGACGCGGCCGTCCCAGAACTGGACCGGATTGTAGGCGACATTGAAGATCGTCGGCGTGTTGCGTTTCAGTTCCTGACCGGTTCCGGCGCGCTGCGCGCCGTAGCCGCGTCCGCCGAGGCCTACCCCCTTCGGCATACCGTCAGCCATCCAGTTATCGGGATGGTGGCACGATGCGCAGGAGGTCGATTTGTCGCCGGACAGAACCGGATCGAAGAAGAGCTGATAGCCGAGCTCGACGCGCGATTTCTCGCCTCGATTGTTGAGCGGCTCCTCGGGATCGGTCATCGGCATGACGTTTTCGGAAGCCAGCACGGCGCGGGCGAGTTTCAGCCACGCCTCGCGGTCTCCTGGCGGCGTGCTCCGGGCCAGCTCGGTTATCTCAGCCGTAGTCGGCGCGGCCGAGGCGCCTCTTTCCCTCAGAAAGTAGATTCCCGCAAGGATCGTCATAGCGACCAGAAACAGGATCGCCAGTTTCATTGTCATGGATCGAGTAACCGGGCGAATTTCGGATGAAGCTGTTGGTACCGACATTTTGAACACCTGAAATACGGGGGCAGGATTTTTAGTGCGGGGCTAATGATGATCGGAAGATCACCTGGAATAATAACCGAATCGCGTCGTCACATGAAGTCCGGGGTTTGAGACTTTTACGCGGACGGCTCGATAGCTTCCGTCGCGACTGCTGTTGGACGGCGTGTAGAAGATGACGTACTGGCTGCGCAATTCATCGGCCACCTGCTGGTAGACCTTGTCCAGTTCGTCGAAGCTGTCGGGCAGGAAGATTCTCCCTCCTGTCTCATCGGCGATGCGGGTCAGATATTTTTCGCTGACGTCCAGTTGAGCGAGGGCCATCTTGATGCCGTCGACGCGGGTCTGATTGAAGTGGCCGCCGGACGATTTTTCATAGTAGGCCAGTTCTTCGCGTTCGGCCTGTCCCTGAATGCGGGTCTTGCTGACGACATAGACCGGGACCTCCTCCTCGACCAGCGACCTGAAAGCGCGATCGGCGGAGACCGAACCGCGTCCGCTGTCGATCCCGTCTGTCAGAACGATGATCGCCTTGCGGCCTGTGATCTTGCCGAGCTGTTCACGTGCCGCCAGGTAGAGGGCGTCGTTGAAGCGCGTGAACATACCGGTACCGAGCCGGTTGAGCGCGCGCTTGAGCGCCGGACGGCTGCCGGTCCAGTCCTGAACCAGCTCGACCTTGTCGTCGAACCTGATCAGCGAGACTTTGTCCGATGGGTCGAGATTGCTGATGAAGAGCCAGGCGGCGCGCTTGAAATCCTCGAGTTCGCGGGTGACGCTGCTGCTGGTATCGATCAGCAGCACAACGTGGACGGGCATCCGCTTGAGTGCAAACGACGAGATCGGCTGCGGGACGCCGTCCTCGAAGACGCTGAAATTCTCCGCTCTGAGGTCGGTCACGAACTGACCGTCGCGATCGCGGACGGTCACAGGGAGCAGGACTTCGGTGGTATCGATTGCGATGGTGGATTCTTCGCCGGACTGCTTTCGCGGGCGCTCCTGGGCTGCGGCGGTTGAAACAAGAATGCCGAGCGCGAGAAGAACTACCGTGATTGATCGATACTGCCTGAACATCTGATTACGGAATCCGGGATCATTTGATGAAGTAACCTGAGACGCGCCAGACGCCGTCCTTCTCCTTCATCGGAGTCAGCGTCTCGACCGCATTCGGGAGGCCGTCGAAGGAGCTGTCGTACTGGATCATGACGTATTCGCCTTCCGGGGCGCCTTCCGGGTTGACGATGTACTGGGATGTCTTGACCTTCCGGCTCCTCAGCGAGCCGAGGGGTTTGCGCGCCCCCTCGATGGCTTTCTTCCAGTCCTCGCGGCTGACCGATTTCTTGAACATGTCGGCCGCGGAGTCCCAGCTCTGCTCGAACTGACCGCCATCCACCAGCTTGAGCCATTTCGCTGCGGAGTCCTCGGCATCCCTGATCGGGTCGTCAGAACCGAATGCGGCCGGCACAAGCAGAAGCGCAAGAAGCGCGATCATCGTCAATCTTCTTATTCTCATATGCCGATTATTTCGATTCGTCCATCGCCGAGGTCATGGCTCTGATGATCTTATCGCTGACGCGGTTCTGCCTCAGCTCGGCCAGCGCCTTCTGCGAGAGATCGAACTCGACCTGCGAGGTTTCGATCTTGCGAATGACCGTCCCTTCCGAGAATCCGGCCTGGATCAGTTCGAGCACGCCCTGATTGTCCAGCTTCGGCGCGCGTTCGAGCTTCGGTTCTGCGCCGCCCTCGCTCGGCGGCCTGATGATCCTGACGGTGGCCGATCCCATCAGTTCGCTGCTCTGTTCGCGCTCGCCGTTCGGCCCGAGGCCGCGCGACTGGGATCTGCTGCGTCCGCCCGACTCCGAACCGAAGATCATCGCCTCCTCTTCGCGCTTCCTGGCCTGCTTCTCGCTCGGCAGTTGCTTGAAGATGTCCGATCCTTTGAAGAACGCTTCGTCATCCTTCGAGAAAAATTCGTCATTGCGCAGCGTGGTCAGCCGTCTGATCGCGTCGCCGCTGTTGGTCCGCTCGATCATCTCGCTGATGATCCGTTCATTGACCCCGCGCTTCTTCAGTTCGACCAGCCTGATCGTCGAGATATCGAAGGCGGTCTGCGAGGTCCGGATCAGCGTGATGATGGTCTTCTCCTTGAATCCCGCGCGGGAGAGACTGATGATCGACTCATTGGTCAGCACTTCGCGCTGACCGCTGTCAGGATCCTGCGCCATCGCACTGCCCGCAGAGATCGTCATTACAAAGACCAGAAAGAGGGGGACGAGATACTTCATTACTACCTCCGAGTCAGTAGAAAGTAGAAAGTAAAAAGCAAAAAGGTTTCCGCACTTTCTACTTTCTACTTTTTACTTTCTACTTTTTGATAGGCGCGACGATAGGCGGTATTGATGCGCCAGACGTAATTCGTCGTTTCAGCGTAGGGCGGCATGCGCCTGCCGTAACGGATGACGGCTCCCTCGCCGGCGTTGTAGGCGGCCAGCGCCAGGTTCATATCTCCGCCGAACATGTCGATGAGGCTCTTCAGATATCTGGTTCCGGCTTCGACGTTTTCGACCGGGTCGTGAATATTGCGGACGCCAAGGCGGCGCGCGGTGGCGGGCATCAACTGCATCAGTCCGCGGGCTCCGACTCTGGAGACCGCGCGATAATTGAAGCCGGACTCCTCTCGCATGATCAGGTAGATGAGGAGGGGATCGACCTGATATTTCGTGCCGGCGTAGACGATGAGATGGTCGAGGCCGCTGTGTCCGGTCGTGAATCTGAGGCCGGGAGTTTCGGGCAGCCGCGTTTCGGTCGTCTCGACTTCCCTGACGATGTTGCGGATTTCGGCACGGTCGATGAACGACTGCATCTTGCCCATTCGATATGCGATTCGACCGGTCTCTTCCCAGATCGAATCCGCATCGATTTGAGAGCCGTCATTGAGGATGATTCTTGCGACCTTGCGGGTCGTCGCCCCGTTTTCGGGGGGAGAGACGACTCCGTCAGCCGGCGTCTCCGTCGCATTCCCGGGTGCATTTTCCGATGCCTTCGTCGACGCCACGATCTTCACGACATCAGTGCCCGCGACCGAGGATATCACCTTGCCTTTGCGGTACCAGACCTGATCTCCGACCTGCCAGATCTCGTCCGCACTGATCACGCGACCGTCCTTCAGGTGCAGATCGTCGGCCAGCGCCGCGCCGCCCGCGAGCAGAAAGACGATCGCCGTCAGGCAGCGTACGATGATGTACCCGGATTGTGACTGACGGCGCCTCATGAAGTTCCTCAGACGTGTGCCAGACCGAAATAGTTGGCCCAAGCCAGATCGAGCAGTTCCTTTGTCAGGATCGGCGGCAGCCCCTTGTATTGACAGATGTCGAGCGCCCGATTGAGCAGATCGCGCGGCTCGCAGGATTTGCGGACGCGCTTCTCAGCCGGATATTTGGTGACCAGATAATCGAGCACCGCCGGTTCGTACGAGACACCGACAGAGTCGGCATATCTTTCGAAGATTCGCCGGAAGGTCTCCTCCGTCGGCGGCTCGATCTGAACCCGGTAGCCCATCCGGCGAAGAAATGCTTCGTCGACCAGGCGACTCGGCTCGAGATTGGTCGAAAAGACGACGAGCTGCTCGAACGGAACGCTGATCTTCTTCCCCGTATGAAGCGTCAGGAAGTCGACTTTTCTCTCGAGCGGCACGATCCAGCGATTGAGCAGAGCCTCGGGCTCGACGCGCTGACGGCCGAAATCGTCCACCACCAGCGTTCCGCAGTTCGCCTTGATCTGGAACGGCGCTTCGTAATATCGGGCGGCGCTGTTGTAGATCAGGTCCGTGCTCTCGAGCGTCATCTCGCCGCCGACCACGATCAGCGGACGCGAGATGCGTACCCAGCGGCGGTCGTACATCTCGTAACCGTCTTCATCGAGCGTTCGGTCGTGATTATGCCCGTCGTAGACATTGATCACGTGCTCGTCGACCGCAAATGCGTACGGGATCCAGATCGGGGTCAGCAGTGCGTTGTTGATCCGCTCGGCGACGGAAGTCTTCCCGGTCCCCGGAATGCCTGAGATGAAGAGGCTGCGGCGCGAATTGATCGCGAAGCCCAGCGTCTGAAGCAGGCTCTCGGGAAGGACCAGATCGTTGAAGGCCTCGGCCACCTGATCGGGGCCGACCATCTCCTCCGGCTGGGCCTGTGAGCGCATCATCGCGCTGTAGGCGGCCAGCGAGACCGGCGCCGGTCCGACGTAACCCGAGATCTCCATCACGCGCCGCAACTGCTCCCATCCGCGGTCGAGCAGAGCGTAACGGTGATTATTGAAACTGACATTGCCGCGGATTTCGACCAGTTTTTCGCGATAGAGGTGCTGCATCAGCTCCTCGACCGGAATCAGCGGCAGACACATGCGTTCGGCGATCGAGGCGGTCGTCAGCGTGCTCTCGGTCGCCGCCGTCTTGAGCGCCAGATCCGCCAGAAACTGGAATGAAAGACCGGTCTGCTCTATCGATTCAGGGATCGGGGGCGCAAATGATGTGGTTTGTTCCTGTACCGCTTCCGTCATAATTCAATCGCGTTTCCAAAAGGCGAAGGCGAATGGCAGCGAATTCTCGCATCCCGCACGGGGGAGACGAATACACCAACCCGCGGCCATTCGCTTCTGTTGACTGAATGATCGTGCCGTCAGAGAGCGCAGATCACTGCTGCTGATTGGCCGTCTGCTCCCTCTGCTGGTTCGCCTGAGCGACCCTCTTGTACTGGTCGTTGAGCATCGCCGCCTCGCGAATCCTGCCGGTGCGGTCATAGAGCTGCGCGAGATTGCTCATCGCCGGCAGAGACTCGGGCTGCGCCGCCAGCGCGGACTCGTAATACCTGATCGCTTCCTCGAACCGGCCTTCCTGCGAATAAACATAGCCGAGGTTGAGGTCGGCTCCGGTTTCGCCGACCGCAATGATGAAGTGCTCGCGCGCCTTCTTGTATTCTCCCTTGCGGCCGTAGGCGAGCCCGATATTGTTGTGCATCCGCCGGTCGTTCGGCGTCATCTTGAGCCCCTTCTTGTACCACTTGATGGCGCCCTTGTAATCGCCCGAGAGATAGCAGGAGTAGCCGATATTGTTGATGAAGCGCGCGTTGTCGGAATCCAGCTTGAGCGCTTTCTTGTACTCTTCCTGGGCGGCCAGGTACTGCCCCTTTTCGTCATAGCAGACGGCGAGCAGATTGTAGGCCTCGGCGTACTCCGGATCGATCACCGTCGCCGCGACCAGCTTCTCGATCGCGTTGTCGAGGCGCCCTTTTTCGTGGAGACTGACGGCATCCTCGAAAAGGTTCTGCGCGGCTGCCTCGGCCGTCGTCATCTCGGCGGTCGTTCCCCCGCTCGCATCGGCGATCTGGTCCGGCGTGCCGTTCTGCTGCCGGTTCATCGGAATGACCTTCATCCTGGCAAGGTCCTTCTCGGTTACCTTCTTCATGGCGAAATCGTCGTCCTTCTTACGCCTGAAGAGACGCGCCATCAGCCTCACCGGAGCCGTGACGATGCGCTTGAAGGTATTCGAGTTGCCGGAGCCTTCATCATCTCCATCAAAGAGAAAGAAGTCCGAACCGTACTCCATGTTGCGCGATATGTTCGTCCGCACCTCGGGGATGGCAGTCAGCCCGCCCATGGCCAGTGCCGCGATCAGCCCCATTGTGACAGCCGGCTTCCTGATCATGCGTGCCAGTCGTTTGAAAGTCATATTTCCGCCTTTCTGAATCATCAGTAGAAAGTAGAAAGTAAAAAGTAGAAAGTGCACTTATATCTGCAGCGCCTTTATACTCCGCATTCTTTCTACTTTTTACTTTTTACTTTCTACTTTTTACTTTCTACTTATTCGGGGGCGCCCCTTTTCTCACCAGAATTTGTTCTACCTGTTCATCGTAGATACTGACCCATTTCCC
>CALBSU010000639.1 GCA_937967285.1 uncultured Acidobacteriota bacterium | reverse complement strand
CCACGAATGACGCGAAGTATCAGGTCCTCGCTCAGGTTGACAATAAAAGTGATGGTGAAGAGCATGATGCCGATGATGAACAGCACCTGGTAGTGATCGGAGCCTGCCGGCGACTCTCCCAGTTCGGCAGCGATCGTTGCGGTCAGCGTCCTGACAGGATCGAGCAGGCTGGTCGGGATCCTGACTGAATGCCCCGTGGCCATCAGCACAGCCATCGTTTCGCCGACCGCGCGGCCCATTCCGAGAAGCACAGCAGCCAATAACCCGTTTCTGGCAGCGGGGACCAAAACCCGTCGCACCATCTGCCAGCGTGTTGAACCGAGCGCCAGGGCGGCTTCGCGATAAGAATCAGGTACGGCCTTGAGGGCATCCTCGCCGATCGACACTATAACCGGTACGCTCATCAGCGCCAGCAGGATACCTCCGTTGAGCACGTTCAATCCGATCGGAGCGTCGAAAAGCCTGATAATCAGGACATTCATCATCGTCAGGCCGACAAAGCCCCAGACTACCGATGGGATCGCAGCCAGCAGTTCAATGACGATCTTGAGCGTCTCCTTTCGCCGGCCTCCGCAAAATTCTGATATGTAGATCGCCGTGCCCAGTCCGAACGGAACCGCGATAACCATAGCCAGAATTGTCACGCTGAACGTACCTGCAATCAGGGCCAGCGCGCCATATCGCACATTGCGTTGCGAAGTGGGATACCATTCAATGCTGGTCAGAAATTGCCCGACATTGATCCGCCCGCTGAACAACAAACCGGCCCCCTCGCGGAAAACGAAGAAGAAGATGCCGAAAACGAAGATGATCGCGCTCACTCCGCAAAGCCAGATGGCTCGTTCGATCAGCCATTCCGTCATGATTTCCCGGCGACTTCGTTTCAATGAGTAGTGCCTCCCTATTCGCTTGCAGCAGTACCGGCCGACCCATTTCCGCGCGGGACGTAACCTGAAGCGAGGATGATGTGCTGCCCTGCTCCGGTGAAAATCCAGTTCATATAACTTTTAACAGCCGATGAGGTCTCACCGCGGGTGTACATATACAGCGGGCGCGAGATGGGATAATCACCTTTCTGCGTGTTTTCGACATTCGGCGCAAACGCAGTCGCGGCCGCCTTGCGGGCGACCCGCAACATTTTGACGCGCGGGGTGGCGTAACCCATGCCGCTGTAGCCGATGGCGCAGGGAGTGCGGCTGACCAGCTCCACCACATCCTTCGATCCGTGCAGATCGAGCGTGCCAAGTTTGAAATCCATCCCCTTGCCCAGAATAGCTTCACGGAAATAGTGATAAGTGCCGGAGTTCGACTGCCTGCTGACAAGGATCATTTCATTGTTTCGACATCCCGGTATGTTTATGCCGAGGTCGGACCAGTTATGCACCGTGCCTGTTTCGCTGTATATCGCGGCCAGCTGTTCGATCGTGATTTCATTCATCGGATTGGCATGATTGACGAAGATGGCGAGCGCATCGTAACCCACAATATGCAGCACCGGATCCCTGCCGGTCGCGTCCCGGATCTTGGAGATTTCGCCGGGTTCCATGCGGCGGCTGCAATTGGCGATATCGGCAGTACCGTTGATCAGCGCCGCGACGCCGGTGCCGGACCCTCCGCCGCTGACTTCAACCGAAATTCCCGGCTCCACCTGCGCATACTCCTCTGCCCATGCCTGTGCCAGATTGATCATCGTGTCGGAGCCGATGTTCTGAATCACCGTCCGCCCGTGAGCGCCGACGTGCTGCACGCCTGTCCGGCTGCATCCGCTAACTCCGATCACAAGCAACGCAACAGCCAATAGCATATGACCTGCCCGATGATATTTCCGATATCCATCAACACACATTTCCCGCCTCCTGGTTGAAGAGCAGCCTTACCCGAGCGGTATCGCCTTATTTCAGATTCTGGATACATAAGTATGAGTTACGGATGTTAAATGTCTGTAAAGATTTTGATTATTTTTTTGGAGGTTCCGACTGTTCCGGGCTTTTCGCGTGCAGAGAGCATATAACCAAAAGCCATAATATATTAAACCGTCCCGACTGCCTGGCGTTCACACGTTTGCTCTGCCGAGGCAGCGTGATTCAATGGATATACTCTTCCCAACCCGTATTCCACAGCGTAAACCATGATCGCAGCAACAAGCGCTCCGACGGGCCAAAATTGCCAGTAACTCGTAAACCATTCCTTGCAGAACTCATAGGGCATATGAGAGACATTGACATTGAGTTCGGGTGCGGTCGTGTAACGCGTGACCATCTGCCAGAACAGAAACCAGCCCAGTGCGGGCTGCCAGCTTCTTCCTGTCGCCCGGACCTGGCGAATGGCATAGATCGCCAGCAGGAACCCGCCGAGATGCGAAACTACCGAAGCTATCCAGAGGACCTGCGTCACCCATGCGTCTATCAGCCACATCGGCAGTCCGATGATCAGCCAGATTATCGCTATGCGAATACCCGGTTTCCAGCCGGCGAACATCGCCACCGCCAGCAGCAGCGTCGAAAGATGGCAGTTGTACATGATCCAATCCGGCGTGCCGACGCTAATGTATTGGATCAGCCGATACAAAAAGATAAGCAACGGCAAAATCCCCATCATTCGAAACTGGCGGGTGTTCCAGTCAGATGCAATCTGCATGCTGATTCCCGATCCTGATTATTTTGGTTAAATGTAATGCCCGATCCGAAAAATTAGTTTTCACAGGTCGAGCAATGACGGCGCGATCGCTGCGCGCATCAGGATGAGAAAGACTCGATTAATGCGCGCAGCGATCGAATGGCAGTACCGTCTGAAATACGCCGTTATCTGATCACGAAAGCGGCCGGCGCGGTCGCCGATCCCCCGTCAGGATTGGTGACCGTGACATCGCGGACGGACCTGAATGCATCCGCGGAGACGATGACGGTCGCCGTCAGTCTGGTGCTGGATATGTACCTCGTCAGGATAGTAAGCCCCAGGCCTTCAATACTGATTCTCGACTGCGGGGCGAAACCGTTGCCGATAATATTCAGCCTGATCCGTGTACCCGGATGAGCGAAAGCAGGATAAACCTCGTCGATGACGACCTTGCTGCGGACCTGATGCGGTTCGACGGACGAAGTGCTGGCATCGAAGTTAGTGTCACCTGCATACACGGCTTGCAAGGATCTTGTACCGGCCCTTGTCAGGGTCAACACACAACTTCCAGCCGCAACGGTGCCTGAGCAGGAATCGACTCCGTCAGTCACAGTGACCGTTCCCGTCGGCGTACCGATGCCCGAAGCGACGGCAGCGACGAGATAATTGACGGTCACCTGCTCTCCAACTATCGATGGATCCGGCAGATCGGCTGTGATCGCGGTCGTCGTGACTGCACGCGCGATCGTGAAGGTCCGCATTACATCAGGAGCCGGACTGTAGTCGGCATTTCCCGGCTGGGAAGCGATGATCGTGCAGCTTCCGGCTCCGGTGAACGTAACTACCGCTCCATTTACCGTGCAGTTGCCGCTCGCCGCGAATGACACGGGAAGACCGGAACTTGCAGTGGCCGCCGGCATGAAAGGCGCATCGCCATAAGTCCTGTTCGCCGGCTGAGCGAAGCTGATCGTTTGAGTCAGGGCATCGACGATGGTAATGGTCGCGGTTCTGTTCGGGCCGACATCATAACTGCCGGTATCTCCCAGCGTGAGGGTCAGCGTTTCATCCCCCTCAACCAGATTGTCCTTGACCGGAGTGATCGTAATATCGACAAACGTCTGTCCGGAAGGAATCGTTGCCGCACCTGTGAGCGTCGGAGTGTAATCGCCGGCCGTCGCCTGACCCGGACCGGTTGCGACAGTGTAACTGACGATCAGTGGTCCGACGGTGGCGCCGGTGCGAGTGATGCGGAAGGTGCCGGTGTTGTTCCCCGTCTCCGCCGCGTCGGCATCGGTCGCCTGAATGTTGACAATCGGCGTTGACGACCCGTCGCCGATAGTCCCCGGAGAACCGATTTCGGCGCTGTCGTTCGCCGCGGCGAACGCCCCGTTGACGCCGACTGCGCTCAACTGCGAAATCGTTGCGTTGTTCAGTCCGACCGCATTGTCGAATGTCGGGAAAGGACCACCGGGCGACGCCTCGAATATCACGCTCGCCTGAACGGTTCCGGCGGCGTCGAACAGATTGACCTGATCGCCTCCGGTGCTCAGACCGACTCCCGATCCGCTGTAGCTTCCGATCTGCAGACCGGCCGGCGGATTGGCTCCGAACCAGAGCGTCCTGAATGCCGCGCTCTTGCCCGCAAGGTCCGAGGTCTCGAGGAAGATCACAGACTCGCCCGGAGCGATCGTCGTGATGCCGTTCAGCGCCACGGCGTTATTGATATTCTTCGAGCTGTCATCCATCTTCCAGCCGACAATATCCGCCGCGGCCTTGCCGATGTTGGTCACCTCGAACCAGTCAACGCCCAGGCTGGGATCGCTGTTTCCGCTCGACCACGGCGCCACCTCCGAAATAATCAGCGACACACCGGCGATGGTCCCCGGAGAACCGATTTCGGCGCTGTCGTTCGCCGCGGCGAAGGCCCCGTTGACGCCGACCGCGCTCAACTGCGAGATCGTCGCGTTGTTCAATCCGACCGCGTTGTCGAAGGTCGGAAAAGGACCACCGGGCGACGCCTCGAATGTCACGCTCGCCTGAACGGTTCCGGCGGCGTCAAACAGATTGACTTGATCGCCTCCGGTGCTCAGACCGACTCCCGCCCCGCTGTAGCTTCCGATCTGCAGACCGGCCGGCGGATTGGCTCCGAACCAGAGCGTCCTGAATGCCGCGCTCTTGCCCGCCAGATCCGTGGTCTCGAGGAAGATCACAGACTCGCCGGGGGCGATCGTCGTGATGCCGTTCAATGCCACCGCATTGCCGATACTGGCTGAGCTGTCATCCATCTTCCAGCCTGTGATGTCCACTGCCGAGGCGCCGATGTTGGTCACCTCGAACCAGTCGACGCGCAGCGAGGCATCGCTGTTGCCGCTCGACCACGGCGCTACCTCAGAGATGATCAGCGTCGAGGCGCCGATGGTTCCCGGAGAACCGATTTCGGAGCTGTCGTTCGCTGCGGCGAAGGCCCCGTTGACACCGACCGCGCTCAACTGCGAAATCGTCGCATTGTTCAGTCCGGCCGCATTGTCGAAGGTAGGGAAGGGCCCGGCGGGTGAAGTGCCAAATGCTACGCTCAACTGCAATGTTCCCGCGCTGTCGAAGAGATTGACCTGGTCGCCTCCCGCGCTGAGACCGATTCCCGACCCGCTGTAGTTTCCGATCTGCAGACCGGCCGGCGGATTGGCTCCGAACCAGAGCGCCTTGAACGCCGCGCTCTTACCCGCCAGATCCGCTGTCTCGAGGAAGATCACAGACTCGCCCGGCGCTATCGTGGTGACGCCATTCAGGTTCACTGCATTGTTGAAGTTGCGCGAGTCGTCGTCCACCTTCCAGCCGGCGATATTCGCTGTCGCTGTGCCGATATTTGTCACCTCGAACCAGTCGACGCGCAGCGATGCATCGCTGTTTCCGCTCGACCACGGCGCCACCTCAGAGATGATCAGCGATGCGCTTCCTCCCGTCGTTGAGCCCGTGATCGTGAGGGTATATCCGGTGGTCGCATCCGGCGCGCTGCCCGCACCCGGGTCGTCGACATTGACATCGACCCTGTATGTCGGCTTCGTGATGGAACTCAAAGAAACGCCTGCCTTCAGATACAACGATGTGCCGATGATCTGAAAAGCATTCGCATCCGTGCCGGAAACGGTCAGATTGTTGCGACCCAGGCCGTCATCGGCGACGATGATCGTAGCCAGTCTTACCGGCGACGACGTGCTAGTATTCTCGGGAAGCGAAGAAACGGCATTGGTCAGTGTGATTGCGCTCGGCGGCAGATTCGGAGCTGTCGATGGCGCGAAGACCCAGAGTTGAGGGTGATCGCTGTCGCCTCCGCCGTTCTCGCTGACAACATAGAGGTTGCCGTCACGGTCCATCGTCAGACCTTCGTGAGTCTGCTCGGCGACGGGCAAAGGATTTCCCTGGTCCGCGACAATCGTCAGTCTGCTGAAAACATTTCCGGTTCGGTCGATATTAATGATCTGACCCGATTCCTGGCTCAAAATGATCAGATGGCTGTAATCCGGCTGCCCGTTCAGTGAAGGCAGGTTCGACAGCGCGAAAACGTCGCTGAAATCCTCCAGGTTCGCCAACGCCGGATTGAACAGATCGGTCGACCCGGTCGCCGTCGGCGAGCCGTTGGTCGCAGTTCCCGCTGCAAAATCGATTCCCGTCTGGAAGACGGATAGAGGATCAAGCTCCTTGACGAAAATATACCCGCCGGTCAGCGGATCGTAAGAGAGCCCTTCGAAACCGATGTTTCCGGTCGTCGTGCCGAGTTTGACGGTTTGAACATCGCTTCTGTTCAGAATCGCGCCGGGCACATATGTGAACAAGCTGGCCTGCCGATCCCTCTCCTCGATCAGAACGAATTTGCCGTTCCCTACATATGTAACACCTTCCGGATCGTAAAATTCCGTTCCCTGAGGGCTGGATCCGGGCGCCAGGGTCATCGTATCGATCAGTTGTCCGGTCTTCGTGACCTGAGTGACCGCAGTGCCACCATCACCGACCACAAACAGTGAGTCGGTGTCCCAGTTGTAGGTTACCGCCGAGGCTTCCTGAGCAAGGAGATTGTTGGGCGGATGCGCCGTCCGTGTCGGCTCAGGCAGATCATACCTCCCGATCCTTACATAAGTTGAGAGATCGACAGAGGTTACGGGCTGCGATTGCACCCGGATTACGGATCCGTGCCGTCCCCGTACTGCCTCGGCTATCGGAATTGAAATACTCCAGAGGGCGCTCAACGCGATGACAAGTAAACACACGAAAACAAACCATTTAGTGAGGTTTTTGGTCACGATTAATCTCCTTGATCAGAGGGTGCTCGATCTGAATCGATTTTTATGCAGGTTATGTGCGGCACCGCAGGCACTATAAACAGTCGATATTAAATCTTTGCGAAGAATCACCGGAAAACGAAAATAATTTGGCCGGCGCTTCCCTGAACCTATAAAATGAGTCAGCCTAGCTTCAGGAGATCCTTTAAATATGAAAATGAGATACTGCATCCTTCAATTAATCATATTGCTGGCACTCACGTGCTCGGCGCTTGCTCAAAACAGGACCGAGAACGTCATCCTGATCACGCTCGACGGCGCGCGAACCCAGGAGGTCTTCGGCGGACTCGACCTCGAGATCCTGAAGGACAAGACGCGCCGCGGAAAAGTCGAGGATACGGCGCTCTACAAGAAGTACTGGGCCGAAACGGCGGAAGAGAGACGGATGAAGCTGCTGCCCTTCTTCTGGGGTACCTTGATGAAAGAGCATGGCTCGATCGCCGGCAATCGCGCTCTGGGCAGCTCGGTCATGACGACCAATAAAATGTGGTTCTCCTACCCCGGATACTCCGAGATTCTGACCGGGCAGGCGAATGACGAAGTCATCAACAGCAACGATCGCATCCGCAATCCGAACACGACCGTCCTCGAATTTCTGAAACGCAAGCTCAACTTGAACAAGAATCAGGTCGCGCTCTTCGGTTCGTGGGACGTCTTCAACTGGATCGGCGAACACGAGGAAGGCGCGATCACGATCAACGCCGGCCATGAACCTTACGAACATTCAAACCCGGAAATCCGGGTTCTGAGCGAACTGCAGAACGAAAGGCTCAGCCCGTGGGACAGCGTGCGGTTCGATTACTTCACCTTCCGGTTCGCCATGGAGCACTTGAAGACTTACCAGCCGCGCGTCATGCACATCGCGCTGGGAGAGACCGACGACTGGGCGCACGGCGGAGATTACGCGCACACGCTCGGGTCCTTCCATAAGAACGATCAGCAGTTGAGGGAGCTTTGGGAGTACCTGCAGAGCTCGCCGAAGTACAGAGGCAAAACCTCGATCATCATCACCATCGATCACGGCCGCGGCAAGACCATCAAAGACTGGACGGACCACGGCGAGAAGGTCCCCGAAGCCCAATACATCTGGATGGCTTTCATCAGCCCGGATTCGAAGATGCGCGGGGAATGGAAGAACACTGAGACGATCTATCAGAACCAGGTGGCCGCCACGCTCTGCCGCTTGCTGAATCTCGATTACAGCGAAAATAATCCGAAGGCGGGCAAACCGATCACACGGATTTTCGGAGATGTCAGGAAATAGTACGATCGGGAGAACTCAAGGCAGACTGTAACTGCTCAGCCCTGTTGCGAAATTATATTAGACGCCAAGGCGCCAGGATTGCCAAGATGGAAATAAGGGTGGGATGGCTTATGCTTCCTCCATCTCGCCGCTTGAACACCGATTAGATCCGGATCTTCATTGCCTGAATAAACCTTGGCTCTCTTGGCGCCTTGGCGTCTAATTTATTTTTCTCAAAGGCTAAACAATTACTTCAGTATAGCAATTCTCTCCATAACTCACTGCCAGAAATTTCGGTCGAGGGTGCGGTACTGGACGGCCTCTGAGATGTGGTGTTCGGCGACCGACTCCGCGCCTTCGAGGTCGGCGATCGTCCGGCTGACCTTCAGAATCCGGTCGTAGGCGCGCGCCGAGAGTCCGTATTTGGTGATCGCGCGTTCGAGCAGGGACTGCGGCCCTGCTTCGAGCCGGCAGAATCTGCGGATCAGGCGCGGAGTCATCTGGGCGTTGCAGTAGACGTGCTCGCCGGCGAACCGCTCCAGCTGGACATTTCGCGCCCGGCAGACGCGTTCGCGAATCGGAACCGACCCCTCGGACGGTTCATGGCCGGCCAGGTCGCGGACCTTGACGGCCGGGACATCGACGTGGATGTCGATCCGGTCGAGGAGCGGGCCCGAGATCTTCGAGATGTAACGCTGGATCTGCGGCGGAGTGCACTTGC
>CALBSU010000638.1 GCA_937967285.1 uncultured Acidobacteriota bacterium | reverse complement strand
CCGAGCTTTCGGGCAAGTTTCAGGGCGCTTTCGGACAGCGCTACTGCCTCGGCATAGTTGCGCAGATCGTGATGCACCTCTGCTTTCCGCCACAGGATTTCAGCGATTCGCGTTTGATCCCCAACCTGTTCAGCCAAAGAGAGGCTCTGATCAAGAACTTCCAGGGCGGCTTTGAAGTCTCCCTTTTCCCGATAGACTGCTCCCATTCCCTGACGCGCGGCAATCAGAACATCTTTATCAGCATCTCCTGCCTGCCTGATGCTTTTCCTGAAACTATCGAGCGCCTGATCGTGATTTCCCTGTCTCTGATGTGTCACTCCCAGATTTTGCAAAACAAGCGCCGCTTCGGGCTGGTTGCGACTGGTGCTGTAAGCCTCAAGGCTTTGTCCAAAATAACCAACTGCCTTGGCGTAATCTTCCTGTTCCAGGTAAAGAAGGCCCATGCTGTTGAGGATGCCCGCCCGGAGATCGTGATAAGGCAGCGTTCTGGTAGTCTCCAGGGCTTTGCTCAGCAACAAAAGCGCCTGAACATTGTCGCCCATCGCCTTATAGACTCGACCCGTTTCCGCCAGGTTATCGGCCTGCTGATAGCCATACTTGAGACCATTGCCATCCAACTCCCGGTACAACGCGGTTGACTTTTGCAGGTATTCAATCGCCTGCGAGTAGTTGCCATCACGACCAGATAATGCGCCAAGCGTTGAAAGCGCCCCGGCGATCCCGTACTGGTCAGGCAACGCCCCAGCCGACTCATTCGTATTCTTCACGGTGTCGGCCATCGTAACAGCCTGTTCCGAATAAATTCTGGCCTGTTTGTAATCCCGTGCATAGAGGTAAAGCGAGCCAACGTCACTGAGAACGTAGATCAGGTCACGCCTCAACCCTGCGGATTCAAACAGCACCCTGCTTTCAAGGCACGACCGTATTGCTTCATCTGTCCTGCCCATCCCTGAGTAGGTCCTGCAAATGTAGTAATGAGTGCTTGCCAGACTTTTCGCCTCCTTCAGGTGATTGGCGACAGCAACGGCGATCCGGTAAAGCGCAAGCGAATGCTCCGGGCCATCGGAGTAATAAGCATTCGTAGCCTTTGCAATCAGTTTTTTCCACAGGCGAGGAGTAACGAGCGAGGAATGATCCTGCAGGAGAGTTGACAGGGACGCTTGCTGATCACCGTCAGCTTTCATCAGTGTGGTGATTAGCTCTTCCTCAGTTCGAATCGTATTTGTTTGCTGAGCGAAGATGTTGATCTGAAAGCAAAGGATAGCTGTCAAACAGATCAAGGCAGGAAAATATATGCGCCGAGGGAACAAGGGTGATCTCTCGGCGCATTTTGAAAAGGGGCTGAACCTGATGCCGTGAGTTGCGTGTAACGCCATAACTTGAAACTTCAGATGGCTTCACGTTAAGCAGGCGTTAGAAGATGATGCTGCTCAGAATTGCGATGATCACTTCAATCGGTGTTGGTGGCGGTGGGGGCGGCGGCGCCTTCTTTTCAGTGCCTCCCTGGGGATCGCCGGCGTCAGCGTACACGTTGACTGAACCGGCACTGACGAAGGCCAGAGTCAGCGCAAGAAACAAGCTCGACAAAATCAGTTTCTTTTTTTTCATGTTACTTCTCCAGTTTGGGCCGTTGTGATGACGGCGATTGTTGATTGTTCGCCTGCCGGAGCAGGTGTTCCTGGGCAAAGAGAATGATCGAATGCAACCGGAAGTCCCGGTTGTCTTGTTTGACGAAGGTGTGCCCTTCATCGCCTGCCAGCACATACCAGACAGATGTGCCTTGTCGCTTCGCAGCGTTGACCATGGCGTCCGCTTCGCTGGCGGCAACCCGCGGGTCATTCTTTCCCTGAATAATCAGCAGCGGCTTTTTGATCTTCCGTATGTTGTTGAGCGGCGCAGTCTTCTCCATAAACGCTTTGATCTTCGGGTCTCTCTCATCGCCGAATTCCGCCCGCCGCAAATCTCGCCGCCATCCTTCGGTGCGTTCGATAAACGTCGCCAGGTTTGTCGCTCCCGAATCCGAAATTGCGCCTCTGATGCGGTCGTCGTATTTCGACGCCACGGAAAGCGACATATAACCGCCATAGCTCGAACCTTGCACCAGGACGCGATCGGCATCGAGGTCGGGTTGCTTTTTGATCCAGTCGAGCAAGGCGCCGATGTCCTTTACCGCATCCTCGCGCTGCGTGCCGTTGTCGAGGTCGAGGAACTTCTTTCCATATCCTGTCGAGCCGCGCACGTTGGGGTAAATCTTCACGATGCCCAGTTCGTTGATGAAATAGTTGTCTTCATAGCCGAAAACGGGCCGGTACTGCTCTTCCGGGCCTCCGTGAATATCAATGATGACGGGGCGCTTGCCAGTGAATCCGGCTGACGGGCGATAGAGAAAGCCAGAAATCATTCTGCCG
>CALBSU010000637.1 GCA_937967285.1 uncultured Acidobacteriota bacterium | reverse complement strand
CTCCATCGCTGCGTCAAGAGCCTCACGGGCCTGTCTGCGGTAGCGTGTTTTGATCAGGACCTGTTGCCGGTACTCGCCCTTGAGTCGCGCCAGCGGGGCGGGGGCGGGTCCGAGCACGCGAAGCACCTTTTCGGAATCGGCTTCGCGGATGAGCCTTGCCGTCTCGGCGGCGACCGAAGCGGCCTTCGAGTAGTCCGAGTGACGGACGAGCAGGTTGATCAGCGCGACGAAGGGCGGGTAATGCATCGCCCGGCGGAAATTTATTTCGTGCTCGTAGAATTTCTCGTAATCCTGCCGGCTGGCGAAGGAGAGCGCGTAATGTTCGGTATGGTAGCTCTGGATGATGACGCGGCCGGGTTTGTCTCCGCGGCCCGCCCGGCCCGAGACCTGCGTCAGGAGCTGAAATGTGCGCTCGGCCGAACGGAAATCGGGCATGCTCAGTCCGGCATCGACCGAGATGACGCAGACGAGCGTGACGTTATGAAAGTCATGCCCCTTGGCGATCATCTGGGTTCCGACCAGCAGGTCGATGTCTCCGCCGGCGAATTCGTTGAGCAGTTTTTCGAAGGCGCCGCGGCGGCGCGTCGTATCGCGATCGAGCCGGGCGATTCGCATGCCGGGATTGATCTGTTTGAGCAGCGCCTCGATCTGTTCGGTGCCTTCTCCGACATAGTTGATGTATGGGCCGTCGCAGTCGGGGCAGGTCCGCGGAACGCGCTCGACGTGATTGCAGTAATGGCAGATCAGCCTCGCCTCGTTGCGGTGAAAGGTCAGCGACACGTCGCAGTTCGGGCAGCGCGAGGTGTGGCCGCAGCTTCGGCAGAGCGTGAATGACGAATAACCGCGGCGGTTGAGCAGAACCAGCGTCTGCTCTCCGCGGGCGTGATTTTCGCGGATGGCCGCCAGCATCTCGTCGGAGAAGACCTGCTGTTTGCCGTGACGGTTGAAGACCTCGCGCATATTGACGATCTCGACATCGGCCAGCGGGCGGCTGCCGATCCGTTCGGCCATTCTGATGTAGTGATACTTGCCGGTTTGAGCGTTGTTGAATGACTCCATCGATGGCGTCGCGCTGCCGAGGATGACTACGGCGCCGGCGCGGCTGGCGCGCATGATCGCAGTGTCGCGTCCGTGGTATCGCGGGGATTCCTCCTGTTTGTAGGACGCTTCGTGCTCCTCGTCGACGACGATCATGCCGATGTCCGGAAGCGGCGCGAAGACCGCCGAGCGGGCGCCGATGCAGACTCGGGCCTCGCCGCTTCTGAGCCGGTTCCATTCGTCCAGCCTTTCGCCCTCCGAGAGCGATGAATGGAGGATGGCAACCGCTTCGCCGAAATGCTCGCGAAGCCTTTTGGCGAACATCGGAGTCAGCGAGATCTCCGGCACCAGCATGAGCGCCGTCCGGCCTTTCTCGACGGCGGCGCGCATCGCGCGCATGTAGACCTCGGTCTTTCCGCTGCCGGTCACTCCGTGGAGCAGGAAGCCGGCATACTGACCCTCGTCAAGTTTTTCGACGATGCTGTCGAGCGCCTCCTGCTGCTTTTCCGTCAGTTTCAGATCGTCCCCGACAGGCCTGGTCGCATCGAGATGGGCCAGCGGATCCCGCCGCACCTCGCGGGCGTAGACCTCGAGATTTCCCCGTTTTTCGAGCGTTCTGATGACCGAGATGCTGACGCCGGCCATTTCGGTCAGCCGGGCGTAGGCGATCGGTTCGGCGGACTCCGAGAGCAGGTCGATGACGCGTCGTTGCGGTTCGGTCAGCGGTTTGCCGGTCGATTCGGCGGAGATCAGCCGGACGGCCTGCTGCATTTTCGGTTTCGCCGTCGCCGCCTGAAGCCTGCGAGTGATCGTGATGTGCCCGGCCTTTTCCAGTTCCCGGATGACAGCGCCCGCCCGCGATTTCGAGAGATGCCGGGCGAGATCTGCCCCTCCCAGAGATCCGCTCTCGGCGATCAGGGCCAGCGCCTCGATCTTCGTCGTCGGCTTCCGTTTCGTCGTATCGAAAGCGCCGAGCGCGCCCCGGCCGGCCTCAGTGATCGTCAGAGTCATCTCTGCCTCGGCGTTGATTCCCGCGGGCAGGCTGGATTTGATCACTTCGCCCCAGGCGGCGTAGTAGTAGTCGG
>CALBSU010000636.1 GCA_937967285.1 uncultured Acidobacteriota bacterium | reverse complement strand
CGGCGATGCGGCCGGCTTCGTCGATCCGCTGACCGGCGAAGGGATCTACTATGCCATCAAATCGGCGGATCTTCTGGCACGGGCTCTGAACGACCGCGTCGGGACATACGACGACCGATGGCGCGCGGCATACGGCGCCGAGTTGCGACGTGCGTCGGAGATGCAGGACCGTTTCTACTATGGCAATTTCGCCGGATCGCGACTGACCGACCGGATGGTCCAGTTTGCCAAATACCATCCCGGGATCAGAAACGTCCTCCGCGATCTGATCGCGGGAGATCAGGGATATGTCGGACTGAAGCGACGGCTTGTGAGGAGCCTGATAGGTGCGCCGGCGCTCTCGCCGGCAGAGTGAATGGATGCCTGTGCTCCCGGGGAAAAAATATGCAGGAAACACTGATCGGCACGGTCAAGGGGCCGGGCGAGAATCCGCACGAATACAGTTTCATCACCGTCGACAACGTCCACACGCGTGTCGGTGAGTTCGCGTACTATCTCGCCAACGACGGCGAGAATGAGCTGCGCATCGTCGGGACGATCACCGAGCGGCGACTGGTGCGCAATCTGCCGGACAGCTTTCTGGCCGATCCGACGACGCCGCCGTCGCTGGTTTCGAGCCTCATCGGTCTGTCGGAGGAAGGCGCGGAGATCTACGAGATCACGGTCGCAACGATCGGATTCTTCAGCGAGGTGATGAACGACTTCGTCAATCCGCGGATTCCGCCGACGCCGGGTCAGCCGGTCTACCTGACATCGAACGAGATGCTGACGAGGATGCTGTCGCCGCGGCGGAAGGGCGAGGGCGGCGGAGCCCACATCGGATCGCTGCTGACGCGCAAGCGCGACGAGGTCCCGGTGGTGCTCTCGGTCAAGGACCTTGTCTCGACCCATCTGGCGATCCTGGCGAGCACCGGCTCCGGAAAGAGCTATGCCGCAGGCGTTCTGATCGAAGAGCTGATGATGCCGAACAACCGCGCCGCCGTGCTGATCGTCGATCCGCATGGCGAATACAACACTCTTCAGGACATCCACAAACATCCCGCCTTCGCCGACGGCGCATACCATCCGGAGGTCAAAATCTACACTCCGGAGAAGATCAAGGTCAGGATCTCGACGCTGACCGAGGCCGATATCGTCTACCTGCTTCCCGAGATGACCGAGAAGATGCGGACGTTTCTGAGTCAGGCCTATCGCGCGCTGGTCAATTCCGGCAGGACAGAGCGCGGAACGTGGGGTTTTCAGGACCTGCTCGATGAGGTTCTGCAGTTGAAGTACGGCGACGAGAAATCGGGAGGCGGCAACGTCAGCACGATCGACGGTCTGGAATGGCGACTGAAGCGCCGTTTCGAACAGAGCCGGATCTTCTCCGATCATCAGCACATAGCGCTGCGCGAGATGTTCAGGCCCGGCCAGTGCACGGTGCTGCAGTTGTCGGACATCGAGGAGACCGAGCAGCAGGTGATCGTCGGGACGCTGCTGCGACGGACGAACAAGGCGAGGATGGCAACTGTTCGAGGGACGGCGCAGGACGGGGATGAGTCGCATCTTCCCTACCCTGTCTTCGTGCTGCTCGAGGAGTCGCACCGCTACGCGCCGGCCGGACAGCAGGTTGTCTCGACCAACATCCTCAAGCAGATCCTCTCGGAGGGGCGCAAGTTCGGGATCGGGATCGGGATGATCACGCAGCGACCGGGCAAGCTCGACCAGGATGTGCTCTCGCAATGCATGACGCAATTCATCATGCGGATCGTCAATCCGATCGACCAGCAGACGATCGCCTCATCGGTCGAGGGAGCGGGGCGGCGATTGCTGGACGAACTGCCGGCGCTGACCAAGGGACAGGTGATCGTCTCGGGCGTGGCGGTCAATACGCCGGTGCTCTGCGCCGTCCGCAGCCGAATCACGAAGCACGGCGGCGAGACGATCGACGCGCCGGAAGAGTGGCAGAACTATTTTTCAGATTCCCGGCGCGCCGAACGCGAACGCAGGGAAGGAACACTCGTCAAAGTGCAGCCCGACAGGGTCAACATCGACGGGTATGATATATAAAAGTAGAAAGTAGAAAGTAGAAAGTAGAAAGTAAAAAGTAGAAAGTAGTGCTGCACCACTGTCATTATGATGAA
>CALBSU010000635.1 GCA_937967285.1 uncultured Acidobacteriota bacterium | reverse complement strand
CTCTTCAAATCCATACCTTTATAAAGATGGGCTACCTGTTCGCCGTAGCCGTTGAAAAGGATGGTATCGCGCTGGCCGAACTCGCCGATCCGACGTTCGGTCGCCTGGCTCCACCGCGGATGAGAAACGTTCGGATTGACGTTGGAATAGAATCCGTATTCATCCGGCGCGTAATCTCCCCAGGTCGTGTTCGGTTGCCGGTTTGTGAGCGTGATTTTGACGATGGACTTGATGCTTTTGAATCCGTATTTCCAGGGCACGACCAGACGCAGCGGAGCGCCGTTCTGCACAGGTATGGGCTTACCGTAGAGCCCGGTTGCGAGGATGGTCAGCGGGTGCATCGCCTCGTCGAGTCTGAGACCTTCGACATAGGGCCAGGGCAGCACGTCGGCCGTCTGATTGGGCATCCTCGAGGGATCGAAGAGCGTGAAGAACTTGACGAACGTGGCATCGCCCATCGGTTCGACCTGTTCGAGCAGCCTGGCCAGCGGAAATCCGAGCCACGGGACGACCATCGACCATGCCTCGACGCAGCGCAGCCGGTAGATGCGATCTTCCTGCGGCGCGAGCTTGATAACCTCTTCCAGATCGAATGTCTTCGGTTTGTGGACCAGGCCGTCGACCTCGATCGTCCAGGGACGGGTGACGAAGCCCCGCGCCCGCGGCGCGACTCCGGATTTGCTGGTCGAGAACTCGTAAAAATTATTGTAGTTGGTGATGTCGTCGAAATCGTTTGCCGGTTCGCCTTCGGCCGTGAAGTACGTTCCGGCACGCCGTGCGGCGTCGATCGGCACAGGTTCCCGGCTCGGGACGGCGAGTTTACGGTAGAGGAGTCCGCTCAGCACGGCGCTCCCGGCGATCACGGCGCCACGCATGAAACTGCGTCGATTATGATACAGGCTCTCATCCGTGATCTCGCTGCTATTGATCTCTTCCGGCTTCTTTATCAGCATCTGTATTCCTCGCAACACTTTGATCCATCTATTTTAACCGGTCGTCGTTTCAAAGCCTCACAAAATCCTCCCTTATATGTTTAATGATTATTGCGGGAAGATTTATTCCTGATGCGCAGTCATTCTGAGTCCACATAAATGTCGAATAGTTTTAGAATTGCCGGTATGCGGAAAAGGGATGAGATAAACGGCGCGTCGGTGGCTGCGCTCCGAAGGAAGTATCTGGAGGAGGGCGCAGCTCCGCCGGAAGGGCTGATCGATGAGCTGGAGGCCGATCCGAGGCGTTCGGCGCGAGCGCTGGCCGCCAGTCTGCGCGCCAGGGTGATTGCCGGAGATGCCGAGGCTGAGAGGATGCGGCGACTGCTCATGTTCGAATCGGAGCTCTGGGAGAGCGGAATCGAACTGATCGCCGGCGTCGACGAGGCAGGCGTCGGACCGATGGCGGGGCCGCTGGTCGCGGGCGCCGTAATTCTGAAACGTGATTCGATCATGGCGGATCTGAATGATTCGAAGAAGCTGGACGAGAAAGTTCGCGATGCGCTGGCCGGCAGGATCAGGGAGGGGGCGCTGGCCTGGTCGGTCGGCATCGCCAGCGTCGAGGAGATCGACGAACTGAATGTTTACCGTGCCGGTCTGCTGGCGATGAAGCGGGCAGTGGACGGCCTCTCCAGAACGCCGGGCTTTCTTCTGGTCGATGCCCGTACCGTGCCTGATTGTGCGATCCCTCAGCGCGGGATCGTCCGCGGGGACAGCCTCTCGGCCAGCATCGCAGCCGCCTCGATCATCGCCAAGACCGTGCGCGATGCGTTGATGTTGGAACTCGATGAAAAATATCCGGGCTACGGATTCGCTTCTCACAAGGGGTATGCCACGCCGGCGCACTTCCGCGCGTTGCGGGAGCTGGGCCCGGTCCCGATCCACCGGCGCAGTTACCGGCCGGTCCGCGAGGCGCTCGGTCTCGAGCCGGTTCAGGGATCGCTCCTCGATTCCATGGAGGCGTCGGGCAAATGATCAGCACGCTTCAAAATGACGATCCCGAGGCTGTTCTGGCGGGCGATCGCAAATCGACGGGCTTCATTCTCAGGCTGGGACGAGCGCTTCACGCACACGGTTATCCCGCGCACCGGCTGGAGGAAGCGCTGGGCAGGATTTCTAAACGACTCGGGATCGAGGGGCAGTTCTTTTCGACGCCGACATCGATCTTCGCTGCCTTCGGTCCGCAGGACGATCAGCAGACTTTTCTGATGCGCGTCGAGCCGGGTGAAGTCAACCTGAGCAAGCTGGCTGAGCTCGACAGGGTGGCTGTCGATGTCGTGAGAGGCCAGTCAGATCCCGAGGTCGGTTCCGAACGGATTGACCGGATCCTGCTGGAACCGCCGCGCTACGGGCGGATTCTTCGCGCCTTCGCTTTCGGCGTCGCTTCGGCCGCCGCTTCGCGGTTCCTCGGCGGGGGCCTGAAAGAGATCGCTGTTTCGGCGCTGGTCGGTTTTCTGATCGCGCTGCTCGCATTGCTCACCGAGAGGTCCGAGCCGCTCGGACGGGTCTACGAACCGCTGGCCGCATTCATCGCATCGGCCCTGACCGCGGCGATGAGCTTCCTGATCGGACCCTATGCCGTCTCGAACGCGATGCTCGCCGGACTGATCGTGCTTATGCCCGGGCTGACGCTGACCATCGCCATGATCGAACTCTCGACGCAGCATCTCTCATCGGGAACGGCCCGGCTCAACAAGGCCTTCGTGGCCTTTCTCGGCATCGGATTCGGAGTCGCAGTCGGAAGCTCTGTCATGAACTCGATTCTCGGAAGCCCGCGGATTGCGCGACCGGCTCGGCTTCCTCAATGGACCGAGATCCTTGCTCTGGTCGCGATGCCGCTCGCACTGACCGTCCTGCTTCGCGCCAGAACAAGGGACGCCGCCTGGATTGTCATCTCCGGAGCGCTTGCCTTCGGCGGAGCGCGCCTCGGCACCGGCTGGCTGGGTCCCGAACTCGGCGTATTCATCGGCGCGCTGACCGTCGGTATCGCCAGCAGCCTCTACGCGCGATGGCTCGACCGCCCGGCGATCATCACCCAGGTCACGGGCATTTTACTACTCGTGCCCGGAAGTATAGGATTCAGAGGCCTGGCTGAACTGCTCGACAAACAGATCGTCTCGGGGATCGATACCGTTTTCAAAATGATCATCACGGCGGTCGCACTCGTCGCCGGAACGCTCATCGCCAATGTAGTAGCCCCGACGAAACGGGATATCTGAATCAGTAGAAAGTAATTGCTCAGCCCGCGGAGCGGGCGATAGAAATTAGCCCCGGGTGAAGCGAGGCCGCAGGCCGAGCGTAACCCGGGGAAATAGTGGAATAATCCATATAAGCCGCGTGAGCGGCGACAGATGATGCGATGACGAATTAATTCCA
>CALBSU010000634.1 GCA_937967285.1 uncultured Acidobacteriota bacterium | reverse complement strand
TAAAAAAGGCTGCCGACGAAATCACTCGTCGACAGCCTGTTGTAAATGAGGTGAACCTCGATTAGAGGCGATTGCTGTGAATGCCGCCTGAGGCGGCTCACATTCTCGATACGGGAGGAGATCAGTCGCCCGAAACCGTGACGGCGCCGGTGCCGGTTTCCGGCTTGCTTCCGACTCCGCCGATCTGGACCAGCTTGGTCTCGGCGTTGTTCTGCTTGAGAACGGCCTGCATGTAGAGCTTGCGCATCATCGCCTGCTCTTCCTTGGCGGTCTGCGGAACCGCGACCTTCTCGCGTCCGCGGGCCGCGTCGGTCGCATTGACCACCAGGCTGTGGGCCTTGTCCTCGAGACCGACGCTGTGGTTGTTGGCGAAAATCTCGTGGCGTCCATGCTCCTGATACCACTTGGCGACGGTCGCGTTCTGGTGCATGTTCTCGATGATGTTGCGCCAGCCGATACCCGTGTTGTAGGCGCAGAAGCTGATCTCGCCCTCCTGCGTGCCGTAGGGGATGATGCACATCTCCGTCCGGCGGAAATCATAGTTGAACAGGTCCTGGAACCACATGCCCGCGATGAAGAGGAAGTTCCAGCGGTCCTGCCGGCGCTTCATGACGTCCTCGATCGTCCGGTCGGGGCTGACCTTGCCGTAGTTCTTGCCCGAGAGGTTGAACGTCTTGTCGAACTTCTTGAGCAGGTCGGTCAGCTTGAACTGGCTCGGCGCCTTGAATGCGTTGTAGTGCTTGAGCAGCGCCAGGCCCATCATCAGGTTCGACATCGTCTTGCCGCGCGCGGCATCGGTCACCTTCTGCATGTCCCTGACCAGGCCCGGGATGTTGATGAACTCCGGAACCGGAGCCATCTCCTTCGTCTCCTTGTCGATCATGATCGCCGTTCCGACGCCGCAGTTCGGATGGCAGCCGCAGCTCATCTGCCCCCACTCGGCCTGCGGCCCGTGGATCAGATCGGCGAAGTCCGCGAAAGCGCTCATCAGCGAAATCGGGAACCAGTCGCGATGCGGATCGGTGATCCCGACCTGCTTCCGCACGTCGTGAGCCATGTGCGAAAGAGTATATCTCTGCCGCAGACGGCGATCGTCGGTGATGTCCTCGTCGCGACCCGTGAACGAGACCGGCTGGAACGAGATGAACGAGATCTTCCTCGGATTGTCCAGCGCGAAACGGATGACCGGCCCCACCTCGTCGTTGTTGACCGAGTTGACCAGCGTCGTCACCAGCACGATCTCGACGCCCGCTTCGTGCAGGTTGTTGATCGCCCTCAGCTTGACGTCGAACAGGTTGCCTACCTGACGGTGGCTGTTGGCCGCGTTGCCGATGCCGTCGAACTGCAGGTAGACGTAACGCAGACCCGCCTCGGCCGCCTTCCGGCAGAACTCCTTCGACTTGGCGAACTCGATGCCGTTGGTCGCCGCCTGGACCGAGTTGTAGCCCACCTTGCGCGAGTACTTGATCGCGTCGATGAAGTAGGGCGAAAGCGTCGGCTCGCCGCCCGAGAACTGAACCGACATCTGACGCTTCGGCTTGACCTGGATCGCATTGTCCAGGATCTCCCTGATGTCGTCCCAGCTCAGCTCGTGCACGAATCCGACCTGGTTGGCGTCCATGAAGCACGGATCGCACATCATGTTGCAGCGGTTGGTCAGGTCGATGGTCAGCACCGATCCGCGACCATGCTTGATCGTCGATGAACCATGCTTGTGAACATTGGCGTCGTTGTGCGCGTCGATGTCACGTCCCGGATACATCGCTTCGATGTGCTCGAGGAACTTCGAGTCCACCGCCATCATATCCTCGTAATGACCATGGATCGGGCAGTCCTTCACCATCCACACCTGCCCGTCGCGCTCGATGATCGTCGCCTTGATCTCGCCCGGACGCTCCTGAATCACCTGCCACGGGTCCTCGCCGTCCTCGATGATCCGCTTGCGTGCCTCTTTGACACACGCCGGACAGAGACTGTCGGTCACACGCGGCCAGCCCAGCGTCGGCTTCGTCTTCTGCCACGACTTCTGAAGCGGCTTGTCCGACCACTTCGGCGTGAACGACGGATTCGGCTTGTACTGATTGAAGAACTGGATCGTGTTGAAAGTGGTCGCAGCCAGGGCCGACAGGCCCTTCTCGACATATTTGATCGGTTTTTGCATATGCTCCTCTCTCGATTCCTCTGCGGCTCACACGGAGAACCCGTCCCAACCCCGTCCAGCCTCGCTGAACCCGGGCGGCCGTGCCTCTCCCGTTTTTACTCATTGTGTCCGGTCGGATCTATGACCATTATTAATTACGAATATCGTTACTCTCTCATGCATTTCCCGGGCCAAAACTGGACGGCTTTACTCAGGAATCCCGTCGCGCTTCGACGGCTAAACCATTTGATGAGTTCTATCTTGTTTCATTTATTGCTTTTATAAGCTAATTCCCGTCGCCGTCCGCGACTCGGAAAATCGATTCCGACTGCCATTTTTCTGAGTTTTTTACAGTTTTTTGGCG
>CALBSU010000633.1 GCA_937967285.1 uncultured Acidobacteriota bacterium | reverse complement strand
ACGCCGCCCTCTCAAGGCGGAGAGCACGGGTTCGAGTCCCGTACGCGCTATCAAACAAAGCCCGAAGCGACCGACATTCGCTTCGGGCTTTTCTCTTTCCTGAATCGCAGGTATCGCGCCAAGCGGATTGATTGCCAATCCTCAGACGGTCAGCGATTCTTTCACCAGCTTCTCCTGTTCGAGGTTGTGAATGGTGTAGGAACCGGTGGCCGGGCTGGCGCTGGCAGTGCGCCCGACGTAGAGCAACTCCTGATTGTCGTTGAGCAGAGCCTCGAGGCGCGGCCGCATGAAGCTCCACCCGCCCATGTTCCGCGGTTCCTCCTGCGCCCAGACGATCTGAGAGGCGTTGGTGTACGCGGCGAGCCACTGCGAGAGCAGTTGCTGCGGGAAGGGATAGAACTGCTCGAGCCTGAGGATGGCGATCCTCGCGTCCTTCGTCTTTTCGTGCTCTGCCAGCAGATCGTAGTAGACCTTGCCGCTGCAGATGACGACTCTTCTGACCCCGGCGGGATCCACCGCATCGCCGATGATGGGATAGAAACCGCCGCCGGTGAACTGATCGAGCGTCGAGACGGCCTGCGGCAGGCGAAGCAGGCTCTTCGGAGTCATGACGACCAGCGGCTTGCTAATCTCCTGCTTGATCTGGCGCCTCAGCAGATGGAAGTACTGCGCAGGCGTCGTCGGGTAGCAGACCTGCATGTTGTCCTCGGCGCAGAGCTGCAGGAACCGTTCGAGACGGGCGCTGGAATGCTCGGGCCCCTGACCCTCGTATCCGTGCGGCAGAAGCATGACCAGTCTCGAGTGCTGTTTCCACTTGTCCTCGGAGGGAGCGATGAACTGGTCGATGATGACCTGCGCGCCGTTGGCGAAATCGCCGAACTGAGCCTCCCAGATCGTGAGGTCCTTCTCGGCGACGACAGAGTAGCCGTATTCGTATCCGAGCACGCCGGCTTCGGAGAGCGAGCTGTCGACGACCTCGAAGACATTTCCCGGAGTGCAGAGCGATTCGAGCGGCACCCAGGACTGGCCCGTCAGCGTATCGTAAAGGATCGCATGGCGCTGGCTGAATGTGCCGCGGCCGCAGTCCTGGCCTGAAAGTCGAACCGTCGTCCCTTCCCTGACCAGAGATCCGAAAGCCAGTCCTTCAGCAAAGCCCCAGTCGACGGGTATCTCGCCCGCGCCCATCTTGGCCCGCCGCGACATCTGGCTGACCATCTTCGGGTTAAGCGTGAATCCCTGAGGCACGAGCCCCATGGCCTGAGAAACCTCGTCGAGCACAGACCTTTCGGCCCCGGTCTCGATGATCTCCGATCCGTCGAGCTCAGGCTTGTCCTCGGCCAGCTTCGTCGTCGGCTTGATCCGCGCGACGATCTCCTTGGCGCCGATCATCGCGTTCTCGTATCGCCGCCAGAGCTGATCGATCATCTGGTCGACGTCTTCCTGGGTCACTACTCCCTCGCGGATCAGTTGCCGCGAGTAGAGTTCGCGGATTCCGGGATGCTCCTTGACGCGCTGGTACATCAGCGGCTGAGTGTAGCTCGGCTCGTCGCCCTCGTTGTGACCGTGCCGCCGGAAGCCGACCAGATCGATGACCACGTCCTTGTGGAAGGTCATCCGGAAGTCGATCGCCATCTGCAGAACCTGATAGGCGGCCTCGACATCGTCGGCGTTGACGTGAAAGATCGGCAGTTGTGTCATCTTCGCTACGTCGGTCGAATAGATCGACGACCGGCTCGAAGTCGGCGACGTGGTGAATCCGATCTGATTATTAATGATGAAGTGGATCGTGCCGCCTGTGCGATATCCTTTCAGATCCGCCAGGTTGAGCGTCTCGGTCACGATTCCCTGACCGGCGAAAGCGGCGTCGCCGTGGATGAGGACCGGCATGATCCTGCCGCGCGCCTCTTCGCGCGTCAGTCCGTAAGCGGTCAGCTTCTCCTGCTTGGCGCGCGCCATCCCCTCGACCACCGGGTCGACGAACTCGAGGTGGCTCGGGTTGGGAGAGAGCGTCAGCCGCATCTGGCGATCCTCGATCTCGCGCGTGCCGGTCGCACCCTGGTGATACTTGACGTCGCCCTCATCGGCAGGGAAATTGGGATGAACCGACCCCTCGAAGGACGTGAATATCCGCTCGCTGAAATTCCCGATGATCGTCGAGAGCACCGTCAACCGGCCGCGGTGGGCCATGCCCAGCACGATCTCCTCGACTCCCCGGTCGGCCGCGCCCAGGATCAACTGATCGAGCACGGCGATGATCGACTCGCCGCCTTCGACCGAAAAACGCTTCTGCCCGAGATATTTGGTGTGCAGGAATTTCTCGAACTGCTCCGCGGCGACCAGTTTATAGAGCAGTTGTACCTTGACATCCTTCGAGATCGGATCCGAATCGCGCTCGATCCGCTCGCGGATCCATGCCTTCTGCTCCTTGCTCTGGATATGCCGGCTCTCGGTGCCGACCTTTCCGCAGTAGAATTTGACCAGCATCGCCCAGATCTCTCGCAGCGTGGCATGTTCC
Source organism: uncultured Acidobacteriota bacterium (assembly GCA_937967285.1). GTDB lineage: Bacteria > Acidobacteriota > Blastocatellia > RBC074 > RBC074 > JADJXM01. The sequence goes on along the minus strand of CALBSU010000633.1, from coordinate 509 downwards.
CTGCCGCCTAGCCCGCCGCAATAGAACTCGCGGTCGAGATCCCAGATCGAGAGCCCGTAGGTCTCGATGTCGAGCTCGGGATGCTCGTAGACCGGCACCATGTTGAGCGGGTCGATGTCCGCGATCAGGTGGCCGCGAACGCGGTAGGCGTTGATCAGGTCGAAGATCTGCGCCTGTTTCTTGATCTGCTTGCGCTCGCTGTCGATCCCCGAAAGCAGCGGATTGACGTCCACGCTCCAGCGGAGCGGACGATACGGGATGCCGAGATCCGCGAAGATCTCGTCGTAAAAGTCGTGCTTGCCGTTGAGCAGTTCGTGGATGTGCGCGAGGTAGAGGCCCGATTCCGCGCCCTGGATGATCCGGTGATCGTAGGTGCTGGTCAGCGTCATGAGCTTGCTGATTCCGAGCTGCGAGAGCGCCTCGTCGGTCATGGCCGAATATTCGGGCGGATACTCGATCGCGCCGGTGGCAATGATCGCCCCCTGGCCGGCCATCAGACGCGGACTGGA